>NZ_BAABEP010000042.1:0-62165 GCF_039540215.1 Streptomyces tremellae | reverse complement strand
GCGACGGCCGGGCGGCTCCGGCCCTGGCGCGGCTGCTCGCCGGGGCCGATCCGGCGGGCCCGGCGTGGCAGCGCGCCCGTGACGCGGTGGCGCTGCTGCCTCCGGGACCGGTGCGCAGGTCCCTTGAGCGGACTCCGCCGCGCCGCCGCTGACCGGGGTGCGGCGGGCGGGCGGCCTCGGTCGCATGTCTTGACATGCGCACAACCGTTTGGTGATATCCGAGGGTTCGCGTTCGATTCTGTTCGCTCGCGCCGTGGTCCCCGAGCCGCCAATCGCCGGACCCGCACGGAACAAGCGCTGGAGGAGCCGCGCCGCTGCGGCGCGGCCGTGGAGGACGGCTCGATGAAGAGATCCGTACGCGGCCTGCTGGCCGCGGTCACCGGGTGCCTGCTGCTCGTCACGGGACTGACGGCTCAGGCACAGGCCGACGGCGCCCAGGGCGGCGGCGCCGGCCGGGGCACGGGCACCCGGGCGGCGGGCGCGAAGCCCGCGCTGGGCTGGAGCAGTTGGAGTTTCGTCCGCAAGAACCCGACCGCGCAGAACATCGAGGCGGCGGCGCGGGCGATGCAGACGAGCGGCCTGGCCCGCGAGGGCTACCTCTACGTCAACGTCGACGACTTCTGGTACCACTGCCCCGGCAGCCAGGGTCCCGACGTGGACCGCTACGGCCGCTGGGTCACGGACGAGGCCGCGTTCCCGCCGAAGGGCGGCGAGAACGGCGTCCAGGCCGTCGCCGACTACGTGCACTCCCTCGGCCTGAAGTTCGGCCTGTACGTGACGCCCGGCATCTCCCACCAGGCGGTGGTGGAGAACACCGGGATCAAGGGCACCACGTACCACGCCGCCGACATCGCCACCTCCGCAGCGGAGAACAACTACAACTGCGGCGGCATGGTCGGGATCGACTACACCAAGCCGGGTGCCCAGGCCTTCACCGACTCCTGGGCCGACCAGTTCGCCGGCTGGGGTGTCGACTACGTCAAGATCGACGGGGTCGGCACCCCGGACATCCAGGACGTGCGGGCCTGGTCGAGGGCGCTGCGGCAGACCGGGCGCCCGATCCACCTGGAGCTGTCGAACAGCCTCGACATCGGCAACGCGGACCAGTGGGCCGCGCTCTCGGACGGCTGGCGCACCGGCGGCGACATCGAGTGCTACTGCGGCAAGGACGACAGCAGCTTCCCGCTGACCTCCTGGTCGTCCGTCTCCTCGCGCTTCGACCAGGTGGCCGACTGGGCACCGTACGGCGGCTCCGGCGGCTTCAACGACGACGACTCGATCGAGGTCGGCAACGGGGCCGACGACGGACTGACGCCCGACGAGCGCAAGACCCAGCTGAGCCTGTGGTCGCTGGCCGCGTCGCCGCTGATGCTGGGCACCGACATCACCCGCCTCGACCGGGCCGACCTGGCGCTGCTGCGCAACACCGACGTGCTGGCGGTCGACCAGGACGCCGTCGACGCGCGGCGGCTGGCCAAGGACGCCACCGCCCAGGTCTTCGCGAAGCGGGAGAAGAACGGCGACGCGGTCGTCGGCCTGTTCAACACCGGCACCAGCACCCGCGCGGTGACCACCACCGCGGCGGCGCTCGGGCTGCCCGCAGCCGCCGACTACGCGGTGCGGGACCTGTGGACCCACCGCGCCTCCGAGTCGGCCGGCACGATCGCGGCCGACGTGCCGCCGCACGGCGTGGCCCTGTACCGCGTCCACCCGCTGCGGTACACCGCGCCCGCCACCCGTCCCGCGACCGCGGTCGCGGTCCACTGGTCGGCCGGCCCCGCGCAGGTGCCCGGCGGTTCCGCGTACACCGTCACCGCGGCCTTCTCCGACTACGGCTCGACGCCCGTGAGGGACGTCCGCCTGGAGCTCGCGCCCTCCGCGGGCCTCACGGCCGTCGCGACCTCGCCCACCTCGTTCCGCGAGGTGCGCGCGGGCGGCACGGCGCGCGCCACGTACCGGGTGACGGTCCCCGCGTCGCGCGGCCTCTTCACCACCGGCACGGTCGGTGCCTCGGCCGCGTACCGCTACCTGGGGGCCGTGCCCGCCCGGCAGTCGGCGGGCGACTCGGTCACCGTGCACAAACCGGTACGGGCGCCGTACCGCGCCTTCGCCTCGACCAGCGCGGACTTCAGCCAGGACGGCACCAGGCTCGGCATCCGCGCCCAGGGCGCCGACCTGTACAACGGCATCAACGAGTACGGCGCGCTGTACCTGCCGGGCGCCGGCCACGACGGCTCCACGACCACGGTCAGGGTGGACTCCCAGGCGGACACCGACGCCTGGGCGAAGACCGGCATCATGGCCCGCGACGACATCACGGACGCCGACCACTCCCCCGGTTTCGTGATCCTCGCCGAGACGCCCGGCCACGGGTACCTGCTGGACTCCGACAGCGACGGCGACGGGACCCTCGACACCCAGAGCGAGGCCGGCACGGCCGCCTACCCGTCGTGGCTGAAGCTGGTGCGCGAGGGCACCACGTACACCGGCTACTACTCCACCGACGGCAGCACCTGGCAGACGATCGGCACGGCGGACGTGCCGAGCGCGGCGGCCACCCAGGACGTGGGCGTCTACGCCACCTCCCACAACCCGGGCACCACGGGCGAGGTCGACTTCGACGGCTTCACCCAGGAGTGACCGCGTGACCGCCCGAGAGGCGGGGCGATCGCATACGGGGTGGCGGGGGCGGGCCCGCTGATCGCCCCCGTCCACAGTACGGGCGACAGCGGGGAGGCCTGCCGCCAAGTGACCCCGCCGCTCGTCGCGGCAGGCCACCGCGCCGCCGCGGTGGACCTGCGCGGCCTCGGCGGGTCGCGCGCCGACTGGCCCGAGTGGAGCCGTACGGCCGTCGCGGACGACCTGCTCGCGGTGATCCGCCACCTCGGCGGCCCCGCCGTGCTCGTCGGGCACTCGGTCTGGGGCGGCGGCGCCACCGTCGTGGCCGCGCTTGAGCCCTCGCTGATCACCGCGGTGGCGGAGATCGCGCCCCGCACGCGCGAGCAGTCCGCGCGCCCCGGGGACTCACGGGCGCCATGCTTCAGGCGAGGCACGGTGCGGCTGCTCGGCGCCGGCCTGCTCGGCAGCCGACCGTCGCGGCGCGGCTGTGGCGCTCGTACCTGGAGGTAGCCCGCCCCGGGCTCGCAGCCCGCGGCTCTGGTCGGGCGGCTCGCCCGCATCGACGCGGTGCTGCGCGAGCCGGGCCGGATGAAGGCGCTCCAGCGCCTGGGGCGCGGCACCCCCGCCGACGCGGACCGCCCGGCTCGGGGACGTGCGCTGCCCGGTGCTCGCGGCGGTGGTGATGGGGACGCTCGGCCCGGACTGGGCGGACCCGCGCGCCGAGGGCCCCGCGGTCGTCGGGCGCTGCCTGCGGGTCCCGGGCGCCGCGCGAGGGTGGACGAGTGCTTCGGCTGGCTGATCGCCTTCGCCGACCGGGGCTGCGCACCGCCCGACGGGGCGCGCGGGGAGCGGTCTACGGCCGCAGGCCGCGCAGCAGCAGCGCGCACACCTCGTCGAAGTCCGCCGCCGTCTCGGGCGCGTGCCACTCGTGGGCGTGCGCGGGGTCGTGGAAGCGGGCCGTGGCGTGCCAGAGGGCGCGCGCCGTGGCCGCCGCGTCGTCGGCGGCGAACTCGCCGTCCGCGATCCCCGCGGCCACGATCACCTCCAGCTGCCCGATCAGGACGGCGATGTGCCGGGCGACCGCGTCGCTGTTCTCCCTCGCGAGCGCGAGGAAGGTGGCGAAGAGTTCGGGGTCCTCGCCCGCCCTGCGCCGCTTGGCCTCGAAGAGGGAGCCGAGCCAGCGGCGCAGCCGCTCCTCTGCGGCGCCGCTGTCCTCCGCGATGACGCAGAGGTCGCCCTGCTCGGGTGCGAGCCACCGCACCGCCACGGCCTCGCGCAGCGCCGCCTTCGTGCGGAAGTGGCGGTAGACGGTGCCGTGGCTGACGCCGAGCGCCCTCGCGACGTCCACGACCGTGGCCTTGGCCGGGCCGTAGCGGCGCAGTACGTCCTCGGTGGCTTCGAGGATGCGCTCGGGGGTCAGGGGCGTCTCGGAGGGCGGCATCGGGTCCCTTATGTCGTCTGCTTCTTCTCGCTGTCGAGGTATGCCATCTGCTCCTCCGGGTAGCGCGCGCCGACCGCGGCGCCGGGTGGCACGGCCTCCTCGACGGCGGCCAGGTCATCGTCGTCGAGCCTAACGTCAAGCGCGCCGAGCGCTTCGGCCAGCCGGTCGCGGCGGCGGGCCCCCACGACCGGCACGACGGCGGCGCCCCTGCGCCCGCCCTGCGCGAGGACCCAGGCGATGGCCGTCTGGGCGACGGTGACGCCCTTGGCGTCGGCGACGGCGCGCAGCGCGTCCACGAGGTCGAGGTTGCTGTCGATGTTCTCCGCGCGGAAGCGGGGGCTGAGACCGCGGAAGTCGCCGGGCCCCGGCTTCCTGTCGCGGGTCCAGTGCCCGCTGATCAGGCCGCGCGAGAGGACGCCGTACGCGGTGATGCCGATGCCGAGCTCCCGGCACAGCGGCAGGATCTCGTCCTCGATGCCGCGGTCGAGCAGGGAGTACTCGATCTGGAGGTCGGCGATCGGGGCGGTGGCGGCGGCCCTGCGGATGTTCTCCGGCCCCGCCTCGGAGAGGCCGATGTGCCTGACGTATCCGGCGTCTACGGCATCGGCGATGGCGCCGACCGTCTCCTCGATGGGCACGGTGGGGTCGACGCGGGCGACCCGGTAGATGTCGATGTGGTCGGTGCCCAGGCGCTGGAGCGAGTAGGCGAGGAAGTTCCGCACGGCCTCGGGGCGGCCGTCGTTGCCGAGGAACCGGCCCTCGGGGTCGCGGAGCGCGCCGAACTTGACGCTGGTCACGGCCTGTTCGCGCAGGGCGGCGGGGGCGGTGCGCAGGGCCTCGTTGATGAGCAGTTCGTTGTGGCCCATGCCGTAGAAGTCGCCGGTGTCGAGCAGGGTGACCCCGGCGTCGAGCGCGGCGTGGATGGTGGCGATCGACTCCGGGCGGTCGGTCTCGCCGTAGGCGGGCGACATGCCCATGCAGCCGAGGCCGAGGGCGGAGACCTGGGGGCCGGTGGTACCGAGCGTGCGGGTCTGCACAGGTGGCTCCTTGGGACGTGGCGGACGTACCCAGAGAGCATCACATATGCAATGACAGATTTCAATATTTGTTATCGCGGGGCGCGCTCCGCCGCCGATGGGCGGACGGGCGGATCAGGCCAGGGTCAGAGCGCCGGGGGCCTCGCGCTCGAAGACGGCGACGAGGTCGTCGAAGTCGGTGGGCCCCCGGCCGGCGCGGGCCTCGGCGAGTCGGGCGCGGAGCGCGGGGCGCTGGGTGGGGTGGGCGCGGGCCAGCCGGCGTTCGAGGGTGCGGGCGGTCTCGGCGTGGCCGAGGGCGGCGCGGGAGCGGGCGTGGTCGCGCCAGACGAAGACGAAGTCGCCGTCGTCGGGGGTGCCGTAGCCGCCGCGCAGGCAGTCGGCGAGCGCGTCGAGGTTCGCGCCGAAGTATCCGCCGGGGCCGTTGACGGCGGCGCCGACGGCCCGCCAGAAGGCGTCGAGGCCGGTGACCTCCGCCCCTTCGATCACATAGGTGGTGGTCATGGGGCGGAGGCTACCTCTCCGGGTGGGGCCGGACTCGGTGGTGGAGCGCGGATCGGGCGGACCGGGCCCGGGTCGGGCGGATCGGCCCTCGGTCAGCAGGAGAAGTCGATCGCGTCGAACGACGCGTAGTGGTCCGAGGTGTAGTACTCCTCGTCGTTCTTCTGCCCGGTGATGATGCGGCGGGCGCCGCGGTCGGAGGAGCCGGGGGTGACGACCGTGTACTCGTGGTAGTACCCGTTGGACTGGCTGGGCAGCAGGTGCTCGTCGTTGCGGAAGACCTCCCCGTCCTGCTTGTAGGGGAAGGGACCGCCCTGGTCGATGAGGTCCTGGGTGTCGTGGGCCTGGGAGGGCAGGTCCCCGTAGCAGACGTCGCCGACGGCCGCGACGGAGACGACGCGCGCGGCGACCGGGGCCGGAGCCGCGGACGCGGACGCGGCGGCGCCGCCGAGGAAGAGGGAGGAGACAAGGGCTGCGATGCCGCCGAGCGCGGCGAGACGTGGGGGTGTACGCATGGCTCCATGATGACGCGCGTAGACGTGCCCACGTCAATGCCAACGGCTGTCCGTTTGCGGGAAGTTCACCGGCTCTCCTCCGACGCGCGCCCCCTCCGCGGTGCGGCGGCACCCCTCAGCGCGGCAGGATGCCCCGGTCGGCGGCCGACGCGAGCCAGCGCGGGAACCCGCCGAGCAGCCGGTCGTAGAGGGTGGCGTCGCTCATCCGGCGCGGGGCACGTCCTGCGGGGAAGAAGCCCGCGTTGTCGACCACGCGCCGCTCGGGGACGGCGAGTTCGTCCAGCCTGCGCAGGAAGTCGAAGTGGTGGCCGCGCGGGTCTCCGAAGCCGATGAACTGCCAGAACACCGGCAGGGACGCCGACTTGCAGACATAGCGCTCGGCGGCGAGGCGGTTGCTCGGCCCGCCGTCGGTCTGGAACACCACGAGGGCGGGATCCGTGGAGCCGCTGTCGAGGTGGTGGTCGATGACCGCGTCCATCGCGACGTGGTAGTTGGTGCGGCCCATGTGCCCGAGCGGGGCGACGATCTCGGCGATGCGGCCCTCGTGGCGGTCGAGCGAGATCTCCGCCTGCGCGTCCACGTCGGTGGAGAACACCACGACGGGGACCGTCCCGTCGTCGTCGAGGTGGGCGGAGAGGCCGAGGACGCGTTCGGCGAGCGCCTGCACACTGCCGTCGCGGTAGTAGGGCCGCATGGAGCCCGAGCGGTCGAGCACGAGGTAGACGGCCGCGCGCTGCCCGCCCAGGCCGCTCTTCTCCAGGGAGACCGCGGCGCTCTTGTACAGGTTCACCAGGCCGGGCGCGGTGCGCCCCATCTTCTCCAAGCTGATCGCGGGGCCTGTCCGCGCGTCCGCCTGTGCCATCCGTGCTCCCCCTCCCCGCCGGCCGGGCCCCCGGGGGCCCGGCCCCTGCCCGTGGGCACAGAGCCTACGCGGCCGCGCCGCCGGGCACCGCGCGCGAGCACGCACATGCCACGGCACCCGCCCTGTCCGGTCGGGGACGCGTGGGCGGGCACCGTGCCGTGCGGAGGGCCGGGGAAGCGCCTCCCCCGGCCCGGCCGCCCGTACGCCGTTGTACGGGACGTGTGGGGCAGGACCGCCCGCGGCGGGGACGGTCCTGGACCCGCGGCGCGGCACCGGGCGCGGGGCCCGGGTGCCGCCCGCGGGGGCCCTTCAGACCGTCAGCGCGCGGTCCGTGGGCCGGATCGGGGCGTGCAGCTCGCTCGCGCCCGTCAGGTAGCCGTCGACCGCGCGGGCGGCCGAGCGGCCCTCCGCGATGGCCCAGACGATCAGCGACTGGCCGCGGCCCGCGTCGCCCGCGACGTACACGCCGGGGACGTTGGTCGCGAAGTCGGCGTCGCGCGCGATGTTGCCGCGCGCGTCGAGCTCCACGCCGAACTGCTCGACCAGGCCGTTGGACTGGTCCGTGCCGGTGAAGCCCATCGCGAGGGTGACGAGCTGCGCGGGGATGACCCGCTCCGTGCCCTCCAGGGAGTTGAGCTTGCCGTCCTTGAACTCCACCTCCACCAGGTGCAGCGACTGGACGTTGCCGTCCTCGTCGCCCTCGAAGTGGGTGGTGGAGACCGAGTAGAGCCGCTCGCCGCCCTCCTCGTGCGCCGAGGTCACCTTGTAGAGCATCGGGAAGGTGGGCCAGGGCTGGTTCTCGTTGCGCTCTTCGCCCGGCCGGGGCATGATCTCCAGCTGCGTGACGGACAGGGCGCCCTGGCGGTGCGCGGTGCCGACGCAGTCGGCACCGGTGTCGCCGCCGCCGATGACCACGACGTGCTTGTCCTTCGCGGTGATCGGGGAGACCGTGAGGTCGCCCTCCTGCACCTTGTTGGACAGCGGCAGGTACTCCATCGCGAAGTGGATGCCGTTCAGCTCGCGGCCCGGCACGGGCAGGTCGCGGGAGACGGTGGCGCCGGCCGCGACGACGACGGCGTCGTAGCGCCGGCGCAGCTTCGCCGCGTCGACGTCCCTGCCGACCTCCACACCCGTGCGGAACTTGGTGCCCTCCGCGCGCATCTGCTCGACGCGGCGGTTGATGTGGGACTTCTCCATCTTGAACTCGGGGATGCCGTAGCGCAGCAGGCCGCCGATGCGGTCGGCGCGCTCGTACACCACCACGGTGTGCCCTGCGCGGGTGAGCTGCTGGGCCGCGGCGAGCCCCGAGGGGCCCGAGCCGATCACGGCGACGGACTTGCCGGAGAGCCGCTCGGGCGGCTGCGGGGTGACGTCGCCCGACTCCCACGCCTTGTCGATGATGGAGACCTCGACGTTCTTGATGGTCACCGGCGGCTGGTTGATGCCGAGCACACACGCGGACTCGCACGGCGCGGGGCACAGCCTGCCGGTGAACTCCGGGAAGTTGTTGGTGGCGTGGAGCCGCTCTATGGCGGCGTTCCAGTCCTCCCGGTAGGCGTAGTCGTTCCACTCGGGGATCAGGTTCCCGAGCGGACAGCCGTTGTGGCAGAACGGGATGCCGCAGTCCATACAGCGGCCCGCCTGCTTGCTGATGATGGGCAGCAGCGAGCCGGGGACGTAGACCTCGTTCCAGTCCTTGACGCGCTCCTCGACGGGCCGGGTCCTGGCGACCTCGCGGCCGGTGGTGAGAAAGCCCTTCGGGTCAGCCATGGGTCGCCGCCTCCATCATCTTCTCGGTGGTCTCGGTCTCGGAGAGTCCGGCCAGCTCGGCGGCGTCCTTGGCGGCGAGCACTGCCTTGTACGTGGTGGGGATGATCTTGCTGAAGCGGTCGACGGCGGTGTCCCACGCGGCGAGCAGCTTCGCGGCGACGGTGGAGCCCGTCTCCTCCTGGTGGCGGCGCACCACCTCGTGCAGCCACTGCCTGTCGGTGTCGTCGAGCGGCCCGACCGCGGACAGGTTGCCCGCGTTGACGTTGTCGGGGTCCAGGTCGATGACGTACGCGATGCCGCCGGACATGCCGGCCGCGAAGTTGCGTCCGGTCGGCCCGAGGACGACCGCGCGCCCGCCGGTCATGTACTCGCAGCCATGGTCGCCGACGCCCTCGGTGACCACGGTCGCGCCGGAGTTGCGCACGCAGGTGCGCTCGCCGCTGCGGCCGCGCAGGAACAGCTCGCCGCCCGTCGCGCCGTACGCGATGGTGTTGCCCGCGATGGTCGAGTACTCGGCGAGGTGGTCGGCGCCGCGGTCCGGCCGTACGACGACCCGGCCGCCCGAAAGGCCCTTGCCGACGTAGTCGTTGGCGTCGCCTTCGAGGCGCAGGGTCACACCGGACGGCAGGAACGCGCCGAAGGACTGGCCCGCGGAGCCGGTGAAGGTGATGTCGATGGTGTCGTCGGGCAGGCCGGCGCCGCCGAAGCGCTTGGTGACCTCGTGGCCGAGCATGGTACCGACGGTGCGGTTGATGTTGCGGATGCCGATCTGCGCGCGCACCGGCTGGGCGGCCTCCGGGCTCTCGGCGTTCAGCGCGTCCGCGGCGAGGCGGATCAGCTCGTTGTCGAGGGCCTTGCCGAGGCCGTGGTCCTGCTCGACGGTGCGGTGGCGCACGGCGCCCCTGCCGAGCACCGGCACGTGGAACAGCGGTGCCAGGTCGAGGCCCTGGGCCTTCCAGTGGTTCACGGCCCGCTCCGTGTCGAGGAGTTCGGCGTGGCCGACGGCCTCCTCCAGGGTGCGGAAGCCGAGTTCGGCGAGGAGCTCACGCACCTCCTGCGCGATGAACTCGAAGAACCGCACGACGTACTCGGCCTTGCCGGAGAACCGTTCCCGCAGCACCGGGTTCTGGGTCGCGATGCCGACGGGACAGGTGTCGAGGTGGCAGACGCGCATCATGACGCAGCCGGACACCACGAGCGGCGCGGTGGCGAAGCCGAACTCCTCGGCGCCGAGGAGCGCGGCGATGACCACGTCGCGGCCGGTCTTGAGCTGGCCGTCGGTCTGTACGACGATCCGGTCCCGCAGGCCGTTGAGCAGCAGGGTCTGCTGGGTCTCGGCGAGGCCGAGCTCCCAGGGGCCGCCCGCGTGCTTGAGGGAGGTGAGCGGGGAGGCGCCGGTGCCGCCGTCGTGTCCCGAGATCAGCACGACGTCGGCGTGGGCCTTGGAGACGCCCGCCGCGACCGTGCCGACGCCGACCTCGGAGACCAGCTTCACGTGGATGCGGGCCCGCGGGTTGGCGTTCTTCAGGTCGTGGATGAGCTGGGCGAGGTCCTCGATCGAGTAGATGTCGTGGTGCGGCGGCGGCGAGATGAGGCCGACGCCGGGCGTGGAGTGCCGGGTGGTGGCGACCCACGGGTAGACCTTGTGCCCCGGCAGCTGGCCGCCCTCGCCCGGCTTGGCGCCCTGGGCCATCTTGATCTGGATGTCGTCGGCGTTGACGAGGTACTCGCTGGTGACGCCGAACCTGCCGGACGCGACCTGCTTGATCGCGGAGCGCCGTGCCGGGTCGTGCAGGCGGTCGGTGTCCTCGCCGCCCTCACCGGTGTTGGACTTGCCGCCGAGCCGGTTCATGGCGATGGCGAGCGTCTCGTGCGCCTCGCGCGAGATCGAGCCGTACGACATGGCGCCGGTGGAGAACCGCTTGACGATCTCGGAGGCCGGCTCGACCTCCTCGACCGGGATCGGCTCGCGGCCGGAGGCGAAGTTGAAGAGGCCGCGCAGCGTCATCAGCCGCTCGGACTGCTCGTTGACCCGGTCCGTGTACTTCTTGAAGATGTCGTAGCGCCCCGAGCGGGTGGCGTGCTGGAGCCTGAAGACCGTCTCCGGGTCGAACAGGTGCGGCTCGCCCTCGCGGCGCCACTGGTACTCGCCCCCTATCTCCAGCTTGCGGTGGCTCGCGGAGATGCCGGAGGCCGGGTAGCCCTTGGCGTGCCGGGCCGCGACCTCCTGGGCGACGATGTCGAGCCCCGCCCCGCCGATCTTGGTCGCGGTGCCGTTGAAGTACTTGTCGACGAACGCCTGGTCGAGGCCGACGGCCTCGAAGACCTGCGCGCCGCGGTACGAGGCGACGGTGGAGATGCCCATCTTGGACATGACCTTCAGGACGCCCTTGCCGAGCGCGTAGATCAGGTTGCGGATGGCCTGCTCGGGTTCGAGCCCCTCGATGAAGGTCCCGGCGCGCACCAGGTCCTCCACCGACTCCATCGCGAGGTACGGGTTGACCGCGGCGGCGCCGTAGCCGATGAGCAGCGCGACGTGGTGGACCTCGCGCACGTCGCCCGCCTCGACCAGCAGCCCCACCTGGGTGCGCTGCTTGGTGCGGATGAGGTGGTGGTGGACGGCCGCGGTGAGCAGCAGGGAGGGGATGGGCGCCTGTTCGGCGTCGGAGTGCCGGTCGGAGAGCACGATGATGCGCGCGCCGCTCTCGATCGCGGCGTCCGTCTCGGCGCAGATCTCCTCGATGCGCGCGGCCAGCGCCTCGCCGCCGCCCGCGACCCGGTAGAGCCCGGAGAGGGTGGCGGAGGCCATGCCGGGCATGTCGCCGTCGGCGTTGATGTGGACGAGCTTGGCGAGTTCGTCGTTGTCGAGGACGGGGAACGGCAGCGTCACACTGCGGCAGGACGCGGCGGTCGGTTCGAGCAGGTTGCCCTGCGGGCCGAGCGACGAGTACAGCGAGGTGACGAGCTCCTCGCGGATGGCGTCCAGCGGCGGGTTGGTGACCTGCGCGAACAGCTGGGTGAAGTAGTCGAAAAGCAGCCGCGGGCGGGCCGAGAGCGCCGCGATCGGCGAGTCGGTGCCCATGGAGCCGATCGGCTCCGCGCCGGTGCGCGCCATCGGCGCGAGCAGGACGCGCAGCTCCTCCTCGGTGTAGCCGAAGGTCTGCTGGCGGCGGGTGACGGAGGCGTGGGTGTGCACGATGTGCTCGCGCTCCGGCAGGTCGGAGAGCTCGATCTCCCCGGCGGCGAGCCACTCCTGGTACGGGTGCTCGGCGGCGAGCGCCGCCTTGATCTCGTCGTCCTCGATGATGCGGTGCTCCGCGGTGTCCACGAGGAACATGCGGCCCGGCATGAGGCGGCCCTTGCGCACGACCCTGGCGGGGTCGATGTCGAGGACGCCGACCTCGGAGGCGAGGACGACGAGGCCCTCGTCGGTGACCCAGTAGCGCCCCGGGCGCAGCCCGTTGCGGTCGAGGACGGCGCCGACCTGGGTGCCGTCCGTGAACGCCACCACGGCGGGGCCGTCCCAGGGCTCCATCATCGTGGAGTGGTACTGGTAGAAGGCCCGGCGTGCCGGGTCCATGGCGTCGTTGTTCTCCCACGCCTCGGGCACCATCATCAGCACCGAGTGGGGCAGCGACCGGCCGCCGAGGTGGAGCAGTTCGAGGACCTCGTCGAAGGTCGCCGAGTCGGAGGCGCCGGGCGTGTTGATCGGGAAGATCCGCTCAAGGGCGCCCTCGCCGAACAGCCCCGAGGCGAGCTGCGACTCGCGGGCGCGCATCCAGTTGCGGTTGCCCTGGACGGTGTTGATCTCGCCGTTGTGCGCGACGAAACGGTACGGGTGGGCCAGCGGCCAGCTCGGGAACGTGTTGGTGGAGAAGCGCGAGTGCACGAGGGCGATCGCGCTGCCGAACCTGCGGTCCGAGAGGTCGGGGAAGAAGGGCTCAAGCTGCTCGGTGGTGAGCATGCCCTTGTAGACGACGGTGCGCGAGGACAGCGAGGGGAAGTACACGCCCGCCTGGCGCTCGGCGCGCTTGCGCAGCACGAACGCCTTGCGGTCCAGTGCGATGCCGGTGCTCGCGTGGTCCGTCACGAACAGCTGCCGGAAGATCGGCTGGGTGGCGCGGGCGGTGAGCCCGAGCGTCTGGGGGGCCACGGGCAGCTCGCGCCAGCCGAGGACGGTCAGGCCCTCCTCCGCGGCGATGGCCTCGATGGCCTCGACGCCCTCGTCCGCCTCCTCGGCGGGCAGGAAGGCCGTGCCGACCGCGTACGCGCCGGGCTCGGGCAGCGGGAAGCCCGCGACCTCACGGAAGAACGCGTCGGGGACCTGCGTGAGGATACCGGCGCCGTCGCCGGAGTCGGGCTCGGAGCCGGTGGCGCCCCGGTGCTCGAGGTTGCGCAGGACGGTCAACGCCTGCTCGACCAGCTCATGGCTGGCATCGCCGGTGAGGGTCGCGACGAAGCCGACGCCGCACGCGTCGTGTTCGTTGCGGGGGTCGTACATCCCCTGCGGGGCGGGGCGACCGTCCATGGGCGACCAGGCGTGCGAACGCATCGGCTCTCCCGTCGTCGTCGTGGCATATGCAAGAACCGAGGGACGACGTTGGCCCTCCAAAGAAATTTCGTGCAGGTTACATGATGGGGTTCTGCCCAGAAAGCGGAAGATTCCATCCAACATGCGGACACCTGAACGCGTCCCAGCGGGGTCTCCGAGGTGACGGCCGCCCAGCGAAGGACGCGGTGTGTGCCGGACAGTCCGGCGTCTGTCCGGGGGCGCGGGCCTCATTGCCCGCGGCGCTAACGGGTCATGCCCCGGTATCGCGGGATCGAAACCGCCGTGTAACAGGTATGTACGACACGCCTGCCCAGTGTCGCATCCCGCTGCCTCCCACGCCCAGGGAGATCGGTCACAACGAGGGCCGCGACCGCCGGCTCCCCGGCTGCCGCGGCCGACCCGACCCCCTTCGCCTCAGGGCGTGGCCTGCCGCTACAGCGCGGCGCCCAGCACCGCTCCGAGGCCGTACGTGAGGGCTGCGGCGGCCCCGCCGAGGGCGAGCTGCCGCACCCCGCTGAACCACCAGGGGCGCGCCGTCACCCGCGCCACCAGCGCCCCGCAGGCGAAGAGGCCGGCGAGCGCGAGCAGCACCGCGGGCCACAGGGTGGTGGCGCCCAGCAGGAACGGCAGGACGGGCAGCAGCGCGCCCACCGCGAACGAGCCGAACGACGACACCGCGGCCACGGCGGGCGACGGCAGGTCGTCGGGGTCGATGCCGAGTTCCTCGCGCGCGTGGATCTCCAGCGCCTGCTCCGGGTCGGCGGACAGCTGCTCGGCGACCTGCCGGGCGAGGGCCGGCTCCACACCGCGCGCCACATAGAGGTCGGCCAGCTCGGCCAGCTCGTCCGCCGGGTTGCGGCGCAGCTCGGCGCGCTCCACGGCGAGCTCGGCCTCGACGAGTTCGCGCTGCGAGGCGACCGAGGTGTACTCCCCCGCCGCCATCGAGAAGGCGCCCGCTGCGAGCCCGGCGAGCCCCGTGATCACCACGGTGTGCGGGGAGACCGCGCCGCCCGCGACGCCGGTCATCAGCGCGAGGTTGGAGACCAGGCCGTCCATCGCCCCGAACACCGCCGGGCGCAGCCAGCCGCCCGTCACGTCGCGGTGGGTGTGGTTCTCGCGGTGTGCGTCGTGCAGTGTCGCGTTCGCCTCGAAGACGGCCATGGTGTGCGTTCCCCTTCCCGTGGGCGGCAGCCCGGTTCCGTACGGAGCCGACGAGCCCCTCCCCGCTCGAAAGTACGCACGGAAATCGATCGCCGCCAGCAAGGAAGGCCGTACTTACCGCAGGTCAAAGGGGTATGGACCGGGCGAGTGGGCCCCTCGGGGCGAGGCGGCTCACGCGGTGGCCGCACCGGTCCTTCGCACGGCCTCACGGCGCGCGGGACGACCGTAGGGGCAGTGCGGGCGGGAGGCGGCGGACACGCTGCGGCGCGCGGCGGAACGCAGAGTGAACAAACACCGCCGCACCAGCTCCCCACGGCATACGGCGCCCCGGCGGCGCCGCCCCGGTCGCTGCCGCGCGGGGGGGGGCGGGTGGCGGGCGCGCTGCGGCGCGCGGACACACTGCCCTGGGCGTACGGGCGCCTGCGCGAGCGCTTCGACGCCTACGCGTCCGCCGTCGCGCTCGCCGGGGTGCAAGCCCGGTCGGCCCCGGAGCTCAGCCCTTCTCCGCGGCCGGGCCGACCCTCTTCGCCTGCGGCCCGGGGCCCTCGGGGCCTGCGGGGTCTTCCCCGTCCTCAGGGGCCGTGGGTTCCGGGGCCTGAGGGGCGGCCCCCGGAGCCCCTTCGCCGGCGGCGGGCGCCGCGGCCTCGTCGGCCTCGTCGCCCGCGCCCGGTTCGACCACGCTCTCGCGGCCGGGGCGCAGCCGCGCCGAGAGGACGATGTAGAGCACGGCGAGGACGAACATCACCATGACCGTCCACAGGTTCAGGCGCAGGCCCAGGATGTGGTTGGCCTCGTCGACGCGGAGGTACTCCGTACCGCCGCGCCCCACGCAGTACAGCGCCACGTAGAGCGCGAAGGCCCGGCCGTGGCCCAGCTGCCACCTGCGGTCGGCCCAGACGACCAGCGCGGCGACGACCAGGCACCACAGCGACTCGTACAGGAACGTCGGGTGGTAGTAGCCGGGGGTGCCGCCGCCGGACGGGTTGGTGATGTGCAGGGCCCACGGGACGTGGGTCGCCTTGCCGTAGAGCTCCTGGTTGAACCAGTTCCCCCAGCGGCCGATCGCCTGCGCGATCGCGACGGCAGGGGCGAGCGCGTCGGCCCACGCCGCCAGCGGGATGCCCCGCCTGCGGCAGCCGATCCACGCGCCCACCGCGCCGAGCGCGATCGCGCCCCAGATGCCGAGCCCGCCCTCCCAGATCTTGAAGGCGTTGACCCAGTCCTCGCCCTTCTCGAAGTAGAGCTCGGGGTCCGTCACCACGTGGTAGAGACGACCGCCCACCAGGCCGAAGGGCACCGCCCACACCGCGATGTCCGCGACCGTTCCCGACCTGCCGCCGCGGGCGACCCAGCGCTTGTTGCCGTACCAGACGGCGACGAAGACACCGACGATGATGCAGAAGGCGTAGCCGCGCAGCGGAAGCGGTCCGAGGTGGATCACTCCGACGGACGGACTGGGGATGTAGGCAAGTTCCATGGCAGATCCGACGCTACCGTGCCGGGCCCCGCGCACGGCCGGTCACCCGGCAACGTCCTGGTAACGGGCGGTTGATTTTCCAGAAGGCCAGACGACCAGAAGGGCGGACAGACGGACAGGCACGGGCCCACGACCGGGGCAGCGGGCCGCGCGGGGGCCTGGCGGCCGCCCCGTCCGCGCGGCCCCGCGCCGGTCAGGCCCCCGGGGCCCCGGCCTTCCCCGGCTGCTTGCCCTTGTTCGCCTCGGCCACCCACTTCTTGAGGTTCGCCGGGGTGATGTTCTCGTTCCCCTTCTTGGGGAAGACGGGGGTGCCGTTGAGCAGGACGGTGGGTGTGCCGGCGAAGCCGCCGGTGCGGAACGCCGCCGCGGACTTGCTGACCCACCCGTCGTGGACGCCCTTGTCGACACAGTCGGTGAAGCGCTGCGTGGACAGCCCGTCGACCTTGCCCGCGAGCTCGGTCAGCCTGCTGTTCTTGCCGAAGGCGTCCGAGGTCTCCTCGGGCTGGTTCTCGTACAGCACGTCGTGGAACTGCGGGAACTTGCCCGCGTCCTGCGCGCACGCCGCGGCGTTGGCCGCGCGGACGGAGCCGGTGCCGCCCATGTTGCCGTCGATGATGGTGGCGAGGTGGTACTCGACCTTCAGCTGGCCGCTGTCCTCCAGCTGGTGGAAGGTGTCGCGGAAGACGTTCTCGAACTGCCCGCAGATCGGGCAGCGGAAGTCCTCCCACACGGTGAGCGTGGACGGCGCGTCCGCGGCGCCGACGCGGATCGCGAGACCGTCCTTGCCGCCCGCCCCGGCCGGCGCGCTGACGGGTCCTGCGGCGCCGTCCGACGGCTCGTCCTTGCCCGCGTTGGCGGCGAGCACGCCGATACCGGCCGCGAGGGCGAGCACCGCGAGCGCGGTCCCGCCGACGACGAAGCCGCGCCTGCGCTTCTCGCGCGACTTCTCCGCCGCGCGTTCCTGCTGGATGCGCTCTCGGGCGCTCCTGGTTGCCACACGTGTCTTCTCACTCACACGTCGGCAACGAACCGGGGAGGCGCCTGCGCACCTCCCCGGTCCGAGGTCCACCCGTAAGGATGAGACCGCTCCTCACGCGCGTTCGAACGCGGGCGGCGCGCCGCCCCACCGGGCGGCGCGCGGCCCGCGGCTCAGCGCGCGGCGGCCCGTACGCCCGCGGCGAGGTCGCGGGAGAGCTCGCGCACCCCGGCGACGGCTGCCGCGCTGTCCTGCGCGTCCAGGACCCGCTTGACGTAGACGCTGCCGACGATGACGCCGTCCGCGAAGGCGGCGACCTCGGCGGCCTGCGCCGCGTCGGACACGCCGAGCCCGACGCAGACCGGCAGGTCGCCCGCGGCCCTGGTCCTGGCGACGACGTCCCTGGCCTGCTCGCCCACGGACTCGCGGGTGCCGGTGACGCCCATCAGCGACGCCGCGTACACGAAGCCGCTGCCCGCCGCCGTGATCTCGGCGAGGCGCGCGTCCCTGCTGCTCGGGGCGACGACGAAGACGGTCGCGAGGCCGTGCTTGGCGGCGTGCTGCCGCCACAGCGCGGACTCCTGGACGGGCAGGTCGGGCAGGATGCACCCGGCGCCGCCCGCGTCGGCGAGCTCGGCGGTGAAGCGCTCGACGCCGTAGCGGTCGATCGGGTTCCAGTACGTCATGACGAGGACCGGCTTGCCGCTCGCCTCGTGGGCCTCGCGCACGGTGCGCAACACGTCGGCGATGCGGACGCCGCCGCGCAGCGCGATGTCGTCGGCGGTCTGGATGACGGGCCCGTCGAGTACCGGGTCGCTGTAGGGCAGGCCCACCTCGACGATGTCGGCCCCGCCGTCGAACACCGCCCCGATGGCCTCGATCCCGGCGTCCACGGTGGGGAAGCCCGCCGGGTAGTACGCGATCAGCGCGGCCCTGTCCTCGGCGCGTGCCGCCGCGAGGGTGTCCGCCAACAGCTGGATGTTCCCGCTCACTTGGCGTCCCCCTCGTGCGAGCCTGCGCGGTCGGTGCGGTCGTCCTCGACGGCGGCGGCCGAGGCGGTGTCCGGCTCGACCGCGGTGTCCGGTGCGTAGAGCCCGAAGTAGCGGGCTGCCGTGTCCATGTCCTTGTCGCCGCGCCCGGAGAGGTTGACCACGAGCAGGGCGCCCTCGCCGAGCTGCCGGCCGACGGTGAGCGCGCCGGCCAGCGCGTGGGCGCTCTCGATGGCCGGGATGATGCCCTCGGTGCGCGACAGCAGCCGCAGCGCCCGCATGGCCTCGTCGTCGGTGACGGCGAGGTATTCGGCGCGCCCGCTGTCCTTGAGGTAGGCGTGCTCGGGCCCGATTCCGGGGTAGTCCAGCCCCGCGGAGATCGAGTACGGCTCGGTGATCTGGCCCTCGTCGTCCTGGAGTACGTACGAGCGCGAGCCGTGCAGGATGCCCGGCTCGCCCGCGGTCAGGGTGGCCGCGTGCTCGCCGGTGGCGACGCCGTGGCCGGCCGCCTCGCAGCCGATCAGGCGGACGTCCGCGTCGCCGAGGAACGGGTGGAAGAGGCCGATCGCGTTGGAGCCGCCGCCCACGCAGGCGATCGCCGCGTCGGGCAGCCGGCCTGCGCGTTCGAGGACCTGCCGCCGCGCCTCGACACCGATGACGCGGTGGAAGTCGCGGACCATCGCGGGGAACGGGTGCGGTCCCGCAACGGTGCCGAACAGGTAGTGCGTGGTGTCGACGCTGGCGACCCAGTCGCGGAACGCCTCGTTGATGGCGTCCTTGAGGGTGCGGCTGCCGGACCTCACGGCGACGACCTCGGCACCCAGGATGCGCATCCTGGCGACGTTGAGCGCCTGCCGCTCGGTGTCGATCTCGCCCATGTAGATGACGCATTCGAGGCCGAACAGGGCGCACGCGGTCGCGGTGGCGACGCCGTGCTGACCCGCACCGGTCTCCGCGACGATCCGGGTCTTGCCCATGCGCTTGGTCAGCAGGGCCTGGCCGAGCACGTTGTTGATCTTGTGTGAGCCGGTGTGGTTGAGGTCCTCGCGTTTGAGGAACACCCGCGCGCCGCCCGCGTGTTCGGCGAAGCGCCGCACCTCGGTCAGCGGGCTGGGGCGGCCGGTGTACTCGACCATCAGCCGGTCGAGCTCGGCCGCGAACGCCGGGTCGGACTTCGCCTTGTCATAGGCGACGGCGACCTCGTCCACCGCGGCGACGAGCGCCTCGGGGATGAACGTGCCGCCGAACGCGCCGAAATAGCCGTCGGCGGTGGGGGTCCGCCCTTCGGGGTCGGGGATGAAGAACGCGGAGGGATCTGCGGAAGGCTTCGTGGACAACGGAGCAACTCCTGGGAAGCTACGGACGGAAGGCACCGTATGCGGGCGCGGCACACCCGTGCGCCGCGCGCGCCGGCTTCCGCCATCGCATGCCGTTGACCTGTCCGGGCTCGTCGCCGATGACGTACCGCACCCGCCGTCCGTGCACCCGGCGCGCGGGCGCGCGGCAGCCCCGCGGGCGGCAGCCGCGCGCCAGGGGCGCGTGCCGCGTCTGCGGGGTGTCGGCCGCGGGGAGCGCGGGGCGGTACGCGGGCATGGCGTCCGCTCAGTCCCTGCCGTGGCGCAGGGCCGGGTGGGCGCCCGCGGCGACCAGGTCGGCGACGGCCGAGCGCGGGTCGCGACCGGTGACGAGGGACTCGCCGACGAGCACGGCGTCGGCGCCCGCGTTGGCGTAGGCGATCAGGTCGTGCGGCCCGCGCACCCCGGACTCGGCGACCTTGACGACGCCCGCCGGGAGTTCGGGGGCGACCCGCTCGAAGGTGGAGCGGTCGACCTTGAGGGTCTTCAGGTTGCGTGCGTTGACCCCGATGACGCGGGCGCCCGCGTCGACGGCGCGCTCCGCCTCGTCCTCGTCGTGGACCTCGACGAGCGGGGTGAGCCCGATGGACTCGGCGCGCTCGACCAGCGAGACGAGCGCGGGCTGTTCGAGCGCGGCGACGATCAGCAGGACGAGGTCGGCGCCGTACGCCCTGGCCTCCCACAGTTGGTAGGAGGTGACGACGAAGTCCTTGCGCAGCACCGGGACGTCGACCCGGGCGCGCACGGATTCCAGGTCGGCGAGCGAGCCGCCGAAGCGGCGCTGCTCGGTGAGGACGGAGATGACGGCGGCGCCGCCCTCCTCGTACGCGCCGGCGAGGGCCGCCGGGTCGGCGATCGCGGCGAGCGCGCCCTTGGAGGGGCTGGAGCGCTTCACCTCGCAGATCACCCTGACCCCTTCGCCCCGCAGCGCGGCGACGCCGTCCTTGGCGTCGGGCACGCGGGCCGCGCGCTGCTTGAGCTCGTCGAGACCGACGCGCGCCTGGCGCTCGGCGAGGTCGGCGCGCACGCCGTCGATGATCTCGTCGAGCACGCTCACGCGAGCGGCCCCCTTTCGTTCAGGCGGGTGGGTCATGCGTTCAGGGTCCGGCCCCTTCGATGCTAGCCGTAAGAGGCCAAAGGCCTTCATCACGGGGTGCGCGGGTCGCGGGGGCCGCCGGGAGGCGCGTCCTGCCGCTCAGGGGGCGAGCAGGCCGCCGAAGGGCAGGTTGCGCGCCACGGTGAAGACCGCGACGAGCGCCCCGATGGCCCAACCCCAGTGACCGCTGATCCGCACGGTGGCGGGCAGGCCCCTGCGGGTCCGCAGCACCCACCGCACCCACAGGACCGCGCAGGCGGCGAAGGCGGCCACGGCGAGCGCGTTGTCGTGCAGCGCGGCCGGCAGGTCGCCGGTGGCGACGGCGTGCGCGCACCGCAGGCCGCCGCAACCCGGGCAGTAGACGCCCGTCAGCGCGTACAGCGGGCAGACGGGGTAGTGGCCGGGGTGGTTGGGATCCACGAGCCCCACGTAGGTGAAGGCCGCGCCCGCGCCCGCGAGGACGCCGAGCGGCCGGGCCCACCGGCCGGCCCCCCGCGCGGGCGTCCGCGCCATCGGTGCCGTCATGGCTGCCACCCCGTCCCGTGGTCGTCTGCCGCGCCCGGCCGCCGGGCGCGGCGGCCGGGTCCTGCCCCCGGCCGCGGTGGGCGGCCGGGCGGTGCGGGCGCTCAGGCCCTGGCGTGCTGCTGCGTCTGCGAGCCGCCGGTGCGCGCGGCGACCTGCGCGCGTCCTGCCTCCTCGCGGGCCCGCCTCATCTCCTCGGACTCCTTCGGCATGCCGAGGCCCATGGCCCGCATGATCACGCCGACGATGCCGCCGAGGACGACCACGCCCATGCTGGCCCAGAAGCCGACCGGGCTGTCGCCCACCATGAAGACCCCGCCGGCGCAGAAGCCGACGAAGGAAATGATGACGCCGGTCCAGGCCGCCGGCGTGTGTCCGTGGCTGCTGTTAGCCGCCATGAGTTGCTCCTCGTTGCTGTGGCGCTGTGTGGTGGGCGCTGTGTCGTCCGCCGGACGCGCGGGGCGGCGTGGCACCGCCGTCCCGCTCGTCCGATGCTCACCCGGCATTCTCCCGCATGCACGGCCGGTGACGCGCGAGGGGGGTCGGTGCGCGCCCCGGGGCACGGGGCGCGCGCGTCAGCTCAGGTCGGTGGGGTCCTCGCCCCGGTCGAGCGCCTTCCACACGTCCTCGGGCCGGTCCGGGTCCACGACGGGCCTGCGGCGGGCGGCCGCCTTGAGTCCTGCGGCGCCGGTGCCGCGCTCGTACCGGCCCGACATGGCGGGCCACCGCCTGCCGTAGCCGACGGCGAGGAGCCCGGCGGCGAGGATCAGCAGCCCTGCGACCGCCGCCACGTACGGCCATCCGGTGTGGCTGAGGGCGTGCACGGTCGCCGAGGAGTCGCCCGTGGTCTGCGCGGCCTTCTCGTCGAGGGCGTCGGAGCCGGTGCCGCCGAGGAGCGCGGAGACCGCGGTGCCCGCGCCGCTGAGCGCCAGCACGAGCGCCACGGCGAGCCGCCCGGTGCGGCGCACCGCGAACACGGCGACCAGCGCGGCGAGGCCGACCACGGCGAGCGCGGCGGGCACGCCCGTCACGTCGCGGCCGTCGGCGGTGACCGTCACGGCGCCGCCGCCCACCGTGGCCGCTCCCCTGGCCCAGATCTGCCCCGACGCGATGAGCGCCACCGCGGCGCCCGCGGCGCCCAGGAGCAGGGCTGCTGCGAGGCTGCGGCGGCCGCTCGTGGCGCCTGTCGCGCGTCGCTCGTCGGTGGTGCCCCGGGGGGCGGGTAGCGCTGTCACGCCCTCCACTATCCCCTACGGCCTCCCGCGCGGTTCAGGCGGTGCTCGGCTCAGCGGGGACCAGCCGGTTCGCGGTGTGCACGGCCCGCAGCACCGCGGCGGCCTTGTTGCGGCACTCGGCGTCCTCCGCCTCGGGGTCGGAGTCGGCGACGATGCCCGCGCCCGCCTGCACGTAGGCGGTGCCGTCCCGCAGCAGGGCGGTGCGGATCGCGATGGCCGTGTCGGAGTCGCCCGCGAAGTCGAGGTAGCCGACGCAGCCGCCGTACACACCGCGCCTGCTGGGCTCCAGCTCGTCGATGATCTGGAGGGCGCGGGGCTTGGGCGCGCCGGAGAGCGTGCCCGCGGGGAAGCAGGCGGTGAGCACGTCGAAGGCGGTGCGCCCTGGCGCGACGCGGCCGGTGACCGTGGAGACGATGTGCATGACGTGCGAGTACCGCTCGACACTCATGAAGTCCACGACCTCGACGCTGCCGGGTTCGCAGACCCGGCCGAGGTCGTTGCGCCCGAGGTCGACGAGCATCAGGTGCTCGGCGCGCTCCTTGGGGTCGGCGAGCAGCTCCTCGCCGAGGTCCTGGTCCTCGCGCGGGGTGGCGCCGCGCGGCCTGGTCCCGGCGATGGGGTGCAGCAGGGCGCGCCCGTCCTCGACCTTGACGAGGGCCTCGGGGCTCGACCCGACGACGTCGAAGGCGACGCCGCCGTCGTCGCCGGGGAAGCGGAAGAGGTACATGTACGGGCTGGGGTTGGTGGTGCGCAGCACCCGGTACACGTCGAGGGCGCTCGCCGCGCAGGGCGTCTCGAACCGCTGCGAGGGCACGACCTGGAACGCCTCGCCCGCCCTGATGCGCTCCTTGATGTCCTCGACGGCGTCCCTGAACCGCTCCCCGCCCCAGCGCGCGGTGTACTCGGGCAGTTCGGAGGGCGGCAGCGCGGTGGGCACCGTGTCGGCGGGCTTCGCGAGGTCGGCCTGCATGGCGTCGAGCCGGGCGACGGCGTCCGCGTACGCCTCGTCGACGCCGGTGTCGAGGTGGTTGTGGTTGATCGCGTTGGCGATCAGCAGGACCGTGCCGTTCTGGTGGTCGAGTACGGCGAGGTCGGAGGTGAGCAGCATGGTCAGTTCGGGCAGGCGCAGGTCGTCGCGGGCGCCGGCCCCCGTGTCGCCTTCGGCACCCCTCGTCAGCTTCTCCAGCCTGCGGACCACGTCGAAGCCGAGGTGGCCGACCATGCCGCCGGTGAAGGGCGGAAGGCCGAGGCCCGCGGTGAGGTCGCGCGGCGTGTGCAGCGCCTCCAGGGTGGCCCGGAGCGCGGCGAGCGGGTCGCCGCCTGTGGGGACGCCGACCGGCGGGGTGCCGAGCCAGTGCGCGGCGCCGCCGCGCTCGGTGAGGGCGGCGGCCGACCGTACGCCGACGAAGGAGTAGCGGGACCAGGAGCCCTGTTCCGCCGACTCCAGCAGGAACGTGCCGGGGCGCTCGGCCGCGAGCTTGCGGTACAGGCCGACCGGGGTGTCGCCGTCCGCGAGCAGCCGCCTGCTCACGGGGATGACGCGGCGGTCGGCCGCCAGCCTGCGGAACGTCTGGGGATCCATGGCGGCAGACCCTACTCGGTCGCGAGGGGCAGTGTGCCGGCGTCGAAGCAGGTGCGGTCGCCGGTGTGGCAGGCGGCGCCGACCTGGTCGACCTTGACGAGCACGGTGTCGCCGTCGCAGTCGAGCGCGACGGACTTCACGTGCTGCGCGTGGCCGGAGGTGTCGCCCTTGACCCAGTACTCGCGCCGGCTGCGGGACCAGTAGGTGCAGCGCCCGGTGGTGAGGGTGCGGTGCAGCGCCTCGTCGTCCATCCAGCCGAGCATCAGCACCTCGCCGGTGTCGTACTGCTGGGCGATGGCCGGGAAAAGCCCGTCGGCGTTGCGTGTGAGGCGTGCGGCGAGTGCGGGGTCGAGCGGCGTGGTCATGGCCCCATTCTGCCGCGTCCCGCCGC
Organism: Streptomyces tremellae; assembly: GCF_039540215.1. Taxonomy (NCBI): domain Bacteria; kingdom Bacillati; phylum Actinomycetota; class Actinomycetes; order Kitasatosporales; family Streptomycetaceae; genus Streptomyces; species Streptomyces tremellae. The sequence goes on along the minus strand of NZ_BAABEP010000042.1, from coordinate 38,087 downwards.
CCGCGCGGCGGGACGCCCACTGGGCGGACAGGGGGCGGCGCCGTACGCTTGCGGACATGTCGACCCATGCCAAACGTGAACGGCTCCTCCTCGCGGATCTGTTGGAAGCCGCAGGTCCTGACGCCCCCACCCTGTGCGAAGGCTGGCTCACCCGGGACCTCGCCGCGCACGTGGTGGTGCGGGACCGGCGGCCGGACGCGGCGGGGGGCACGGTCATCCCCGCACTGCGCGCCCGCCTCGACCGGGTGCAGGCGGAGTACGGGCAGAAGCCGTACGAAGAACTGCTCCAGATGGTCCGCACGGGCCCGGGGAAGATGTCGCCGTTCGGCCTGAAGCAGATCGACGAGGCGGCGAACACCACGGAGTTCTACATCCACGCGGAGGACGTGCGCAGGGCGCAGCCCGACTGGACGCCGCGCGAGGTGGACCCGGTCTTCGCGGACGCGCTGTGGTCGCGCCTGGAGAAGGGCGCGCGGCTGATGGGGCGCAAGGCCCCGGTGGGCCTGGTGCTGCGCCGCCCGGACGGCCGTACCGCGGTCGCGCGCCGCGGCACGCCGGTCGTGACGGTGACCGGCGAGCCGGGCGAGCTGACGCTGTTCCTGTCGGGCCGCCAGGCGTCGGCGGACGTCTCGCTCGACGGGGACAAGGACGCCGTGGCGAAGGTCCTGGACGCGAAGCTGGGCGTCTGACCCGCGCGGCGGGTGCGGGTGTCCCGTCCCCGCCGCGGCTCCGGTCAGCGCACCGGGTGGCCCGCCTCGCGCAGGGCGGTCTTGACCTCGCCGATGCGCAGGTCGCCGAAGTGGAAGACCGAGGCGGCGAGTACCGCGTCGGCGCCCGCGGCGACGGCGGGGGCGAAGTCGCCGATCCGGCCCGCGCCGCCCGAGGCGACGACGGGCACGGTGACCCGGGCGCGCACCGCGGCGATCATCTCCGTGTCGTAGCCGTCCTTGGTGCCGTCGGCGTCCATGGAGTTGAGCAGGATCTCCCCGGCTCCGAGGCCGGCGGCGCGCTCGGCCCACTCGACGGCGTCGATGCCGGTGCCGCGGCGCCCGCCGTGCGTGGTGACCTCGAAGGCGCCCTCGGGCGTGCGGCGCGCGTCGACGGACAGGACGAGCACCTGGCGGCCGAACCGCTGCGCGATCTCCCGGATCAGCTCGGGCCGCGCGATGGCGGCGGTGTTCACGCCGACCTTGTCGGCGCCCGCGCGCAGCAGCCGGTCCACGTCGTCGGCGGTGCGCACGCCGCCGCCCACGGTGAGCGGGATGAAGACCTGCTCGGCGGTGCGCCGCACCACGTCGTACGTGGTCTCGCGGTCGCCGGAGGACGCGGTGATGTCGAGGAACGTCAGTTCGTCCGCGCCCTCCGCGTCGTAGAGTTTCGCCATCTCGACGGGGTCGCCCGCGTCGCGCAGGTTCTGGAAGTTGACGCCCTTGACGACCCGGCCCGCGTCGACGTCGAGGCAGGGGATCACGCGTACGGCGACACTCACCCGGCCGCTCCCCCGTCCGGCGCCCGGTACGCCTCCACCTCCACCTCGACCACGAGGGTCGGGTCGACGAACCCGGCGACCGCGATCATCGAAGAGGCCGGGCGCACCGCGTGGAACAGCTCGCGGTGGGCGCGCCCGACGTCGTCGGCGTCGCGGCTGTGCGTGATGTACATGCGGGTGCGGACGACGTCGACCGTGTCGAGGCCGAGTTCGCGCAGGGCGCTGATCGCGACGCCGAAGGCCGTCTTCGTCTGCTCGTACGGGCTGCCGTCCGCGATCCTGCCGTCCACGACGGACGCGCTGCCGGAGACCAGCACCAGGCCGTTCGGCAGCCGCACGGCGCGGGAGTAGCCGTAGCTCTCCTCCCAGGGGCCGTCCGTGGCCAGCCGGCGCACGCCTCCGGGCGTCTCCTCGATCCGTGTCACGGGGCCACCACCGCGAGCGCCTCCTCCAGGGTGAACGCCTTCGCGTAGAGCGCCTTCCCGATGATGGCGCCCTCGACTCCCTCAGGCACGAGCGAGCCGAGCGCGCGCAGGTCGTCGAGGCTGGAGACGCCGCCCGAGGCGACCACGGGCCGGTCGGTGGCCTTGCAGACGCCGCGCAGGAGGTCCAGGTTGGGGCCCCCCAGGGTGCCGTCCTTGGCGATGTCGGTGACGACGTAGCGGGCGCAGCCCTCGGAGTCGAGCCGGGCGAGCGTCTCGTAGAGGTCGCCGCCGTCCCGGGTCCAGCCGCGGCCGCGGAGGGTGGTGCCGCGCACGTCGAGGCCGACGGCGACGCGGTCGCCGTGGGCGGCGATGACGCGGGCCACCCACTCGGGGTTCTCCAGCGCCGCCGTGCCGAGGTTGACGCGGGTGCAGCCGGTGGCGAGCGCGGCGGCGAGCGTGTCGTCGTCGCGGATGCCGCCGGACAGTTCGACCTTGATGTCCACGGTGGCGGTGACCTCGGCGAGCAGGGCCCGGTTGTCGCCGGTGCCGAACGCGGCGTCCAGGTCGACCAGGTGCAGCCACTCGGCCCCCGCGGACTGCCAGGCGAGGGCGGCCTGGAGGGGGGACCCGTAGGAGGTCTCGGTTCCCGATTCGCCGTGCACGAGGCGTACGGCCCGGCCGTCGCGCACGTCGACGGCCGGGAGGAGTTCGAGCGTGGAAGTGGACTGCATCACAGGGTTCCGATCCAGTTGGTCAGCAGCTGGGCTCCGGCGTCGCCGGACTTCTCGGGGTGGAACTGGGTGGCCCACAGGGCGCCGTTCTCCACGGCGGCGACGAACGGCTCGCCGTGGGTGGCCCAGGTGACCCTGGGGGCCCTGATGCGGGGGTTGGTGGTCTGGAGCGTCCAGTCGTGCACGGCGTAGGAGTGGACGAAGTAGAACCGCGCGTCGGCGTCGAGCCCGGCGAACAGCTCGCTGCCGGCGGGGGCGTCCACGGTGTTCCAGCCCATGTGCGGGACGACGTCGGCCTTGAGGGGTTCGACGGTGCCGGGCCACTCGCCGAGCCCCTCGGCCTCGACGCCGTGCTCGATGCCGCGCTCGAAGAGGACCTGCATGCCGACGCAGATGCCGAGCACGGGGCGGCCCCCGGCCAGCCTGCGGCCGACGATCCAGTGGCCGCGGGCGGCGGTCAGGCCCGCCATGCACGCGGAGAAGGCGCCGACGCCGGGCACCAGCAGCCCCTCGGCGTTCATGGCGCGGTCGTAGTCGCGGGTGATCTCGACGTCGGCGCCGGCCCGTGCGGCGGCGCGCTCGGCGGAGCGCACGTTGCCGAAGCCGTAGTCGAAGATCACGACCTTCTTGCTCATGCCGTGCCTCCGCTCGCGAGGGCGCTCGTCATGTCCACAGCCCCTGGATGCGCAGTATCCCGGCGGCCAGGCAGAACACCGAGGAGAGCGCCAGCAGCACGATGACGCCGACGGGCAGCTTCTGCTTGACGAAGGAGTAGACGCCGCCCGCGAGGAAGAGGCCGGCCAGGATCAGGATGGTGTTGAGCCCGGTCATGTCAGAGGGCGCCCTTCGTGGAGGGCAGGATGCCGACCGCGCGCGGGTCGCGCTCCGAGGCGTACCGCAGGGCGCGGGCGAGCGCCTTGAACTGGCACTCCACGATGTGGTGGGCGTTGCGCCCGTACGGCACGTGGACGTGCAGGGCGACCTGGGCCTGGGCGACGAAGGACTCCAGGATGTGCCGGGTCATCGTCGTGTCGTACGAGCCGATCATCGGCGCCATCGACTCGGGCTCGGTGTGCACCAGGTAGGGGCGGCCCGAGAGGTCCACCGTGACCTGGGCGAGGGACTCGTCGAGCGGCACGGTGCAGTTGCCGAAGCGGTAGATGCCGACCTTGTCGCCGAGGGCCTGGCGGAACGCGGCGCCGAGCGCGAGCGCCGTGTCCTCGATGGTGTGGTGCGAGTCGATGTGCAGGTCGCCCTCGGTCTTGACCGTCAGGTCGAACAGGCCGTGCCTGCCGAGCTGGTCCAGCATGTGGTCGAAGAACCCCACGCCGGTCGCGACCTCGACCCGCCCGGTGCCGTCGAGGTCGATCTCGACGACGACGGAGGTCTCCTTGGTACTGCGCTCGACTCGGCCGATGCGACTCATCCGCTCTGCTCCTTCTTGAGATCGCGCACCGCGTCGAGGAACGCGTCGTTCTCGGCGGGGGTGCCCGCGGTGACGCGGAGCCTGCCCGGCACGCCGTTGTTCCGGACGATCACTCCGCGGTCGAGGATGTGCTGCCACGCGGCCTGCGCGTCCTCGAAGAGGCCGAACTGCACGAAGTTCGCGTCGGAGTCCGTGACCTCGAACCCGAGTGCCCTCAGTTCCTCGACCAGCCGGTCCCGCTCGGTCTTCAGCTGCTCGACGTACCCGAGCAGGGTATCGGTGTGCTCCAGGGCGGCGAGCGCGGTGGCCTGGGTGACGGCGGAGAGGTGGTACGGCAGGCGCACCAGCTGCACGGCGTCCACCACGGCGGGGTCGGCGGCGAGGTAGCCGAGCCTGAGCCCGGCCGCGCCGAACGCCTTCGACATGGTGCGCGAGACGACGAGGTTCGGCCGGCCTTCGAGCAGCGGCAGCAGCGAGGGGTGGTGGCTGAACTCCGCGTACGCCTCGTCCACGACGAACAGCGAGGGCCTGGCGCGCTGCGCCGCCTCGTACAGCGCGAGGACGGTGGCGGCGTCCACCGCGGTGCCCGTGGGGTTGTTGGGCGTGGTGACGAACACGACGTGCGGGCGGTGCTCCGCGATCGCGGCCGCGGCCGCCTCGACGTCGATGGTGAAGTCCTCGTGGCGCGGCCCGGAGATCCAGCCGGTGGTGGTGCCGCGCGCGATGAGGCTGTGCATCGAGTACGAGGGCTCGAAGCCCATGGCGGTGCGGCCGGGGCCGCCGAAGGCCTGGAGGAGCTGCTGGAGGATCTCGTTGGACCCGTTGGCCGCCCAGACGTGCGCCGCGGTCAGGGGGTGGCCGCCGGTGCGGGTGAGGTACGCGGCGAGCGCGCCGCGCAGTTCGAGCGCGTCGCGGTCGGGGTAGCGGTTGAGGCCGCGGGCGGCTGCGCGGACCCGCTCGGTGATCCGCTCGACCAGTGCGTCGGGCAGCGGGTACGGGTTCTCGTTGACGTTGAGCTGGACGGGCACGTCGGGGTGCGGCGCGCCGTACGGGGACTGGCCGCGCAGCTCGTCGCGGATGGGCAGGTCGTCCATGCTGCTGCCGGCGGCGCGTGCCGTCCGTCCGGCGGCCGGGGTCGTACGGGTCACTTCTGGGGCACCTTCCACCCGAACCTCGCCTTGAGCGCCGCGCCGTGCGCGGGCAGGTCCTCCGCCTCGGCGAGCGCCACCACGTGGTGGGTGACCTCGGCGAGCGCGTCGCGCGTGTAGTCCACGACGTGGATGCCGCGCAGGAACGACTGGACGGACAGGCCCGAGGAGTGGCAGGCGCAGCCGCCGGTCGGCAGGACGTGGTTGGAGCCTGCCGCGTAGTCGCCGAGCGAGACCGGTGCGTAGGGGCCGACGAAGACCGCGCCCGCGTTGCGGACCCGGGCGGCGACGGCGGCGGCGTCCGCGGTCTGGATCTCCAGGTGCTCGGCGGCGTACGCGTCGACCACGCGCAGCCCGTCGTCGAGCGAGTCGACGAGGACGAGCGCGGACTGCCGGCCGGCGAGCGCGGGCCTGATCCTGGCGTCCGCGTGCCGTGCGGCCGCGACCTGCGGCACGAGCTCGGCCTCGACGGCGTCGGCGAGTTCGGCCGAGTCCGTGACGAGGACGGCGGCGGCCATCGGGTCGTGCTCGGCCTGGCTGATCAGGTCGGCGGCGATGTGCACCGGGTCGGCGCTCGCGTCGGCGAGCACGGCGATCTCGGTGGGGCCCGCCTCCGCGTCGATGCCGACGACGCCCTTCAGGAGGCGCTTGGCGGCGGCGACGTAGATGTTGCCGGGGCCCGTGACGAGGTCGACCGGGCGGCAGCCGTCGGGGCCCGGGACGCCGTAGGCGAACATCGCGACCGCCTGGGCGCCGCCCGCCGCGTACACCTCGTCGACGCCGAGCAGGGCGCACGCGGCGAGGATGGTGGGGTGCGGCAGACCGCCGAAGGCCGCCTGGGCGGGCGAGGCCACGGCGATGCCGCCGACGCCGGCCTCCTGGGCGGGTACGACGTTCATCACCACGGAGGACGGGTACACCGAGAGGCCCCCGGGCACGTACAGGCCGACCCGCTCGACGGGGACCCAGCGCTCGGTGACGGTGCCGCCCGGCACGACCTGGGTGGTGGTGTCGGTGCGCCGCTGGTCGCGGTGGACGAGGCGGGCCCTGCGGACGGACTCCTCCAGGGCGGCCCGCACGGCCGGGTCGAGCGCGTCGAGCGCGCGGCGCAGGGCCTCGACGGGCACGCGCAGGGACGCGGGGCGGCCGTCGCCGAACTTCTCGCCCCACGAAAGGACCGCCTCCGCGCCGCGATGGCGTACGTCCTCGCAGATGGGCCGCACCTTCTCCAGGGCGGCTTCCACGTCGAACTCGGCACGGGGCAGCAGGGCACGCAGGGCGCCACCCTCGGGGAGGGCGTCGCCGCGCAGGTCGATTCGTGAGATCACGGGACCAATTCTCGCAGACCGCGGCAGGCCGTCGGCCGCCTGTATCACTGGGTGATATGGGGCGTGCGCGCGGTGGTGGTGCGCGTGGGTCCCCGGTGCCCCGCCACCCTCCCGGCCGCCCGGTCCGTCACCCACGGTCACCACGGGTCACTCTTTCTTTACCGCCTCTTGACGCCCGGGAGCACAACCCTCCCGCCGTGAACGAAAGCTTCACAGATCCCCACTGGCGCGTCCGCGACCTGCGGTTTTGAATGGTCCGCACCATGTCTTTGCTTCGCGCTCTGATCAGCACCGCGCGTATGGTCAGGCACACACCGCGGCTCGCGGCGGGGCTGCCGCCCGACGACGCGGTCCTCCTCGACGCCCCGGACGGCCCGCTCGCGCCCGCGCTGCTGTCCGCGGCGCTCGGCGAGTACGAGGACGCGGCCAAGCTGCTCGCGACCACCCGTGAGGGCGGCGAGTGGGAGAGCCGTGACCGCTATGTGGTGAAGCTCGCGGTCTTCGCCCGCAGGCGCGGCGGCTGGCTCACGGACTGGCTGCGCGCGGCGCCCGGGGACCCGGACGCACTGGTGGTCGGCGCGGAGCTGGCCGTGCGCAGGGCCTGGGAGTCGCCCGCGCGCGCCGAGCTGCTGCGGGACGCGGGACCGCTGATCGACGCGGCGGCGGACGGCGACCCGCGCGACCCCGTGCCCTGGCGCATCGCGCTGGACCACGCGCGCGGCACGCACGCCCCGCACAGCCACTTCGAGGAACTCTGGGCGCAGGCGGTGCGGCGCAGCGCGCACCACTACGGCTGCCATGTCTCGGCGCTGCTGTTCCTGTCCGCGCAGTGGTACGGCTCGCACCGCGAGTGCCTGGACTTCGCGGAGGGCGCGGCGCGCCGGGCGCTGCCCGCCTCGCTGGTGCGGACGCTGCCGGCGCGCGCCGCCTTCCAGCAACTGCTCGACTGCGCGCCCTCGCCGGTGCAGGGCGACCGGATCGACCGGGCGGCCGACCTGGCGATCGACCTGTCGGGCCGCTACCGCGCGGGCGACCCGTGGCCGGCGGAGGCGCGCAACCTGCTGGCGTACGTCCTGGTGCGGCGCGGGCGGTGGGCCGAGGCGCTCGACCAGTTCCGGATGATCGGTCCGTACGCGACGTCGTTTCCCTGGTCCCGGCTCAGCGAGGATCCGCTGCGGGAGTTCCTCGAAACCAGGGACGAGGTGCGCCTCCAGGTGGCCTCCGGAATGCCTTTGTGCCACAGATCTGGTCGGTGAGGGCGCTTCGCCCACTAGGCTTGACGGTCGTGACCACGGCGACCCTCCCCCTGTTCCCGCTCAACGCGGTGCTGTTCCCCGGCCTCGTCCTGCCGCTGAACGTGTTCGAGGAGCGCTATCGCGCGATGATGCGGGAGCTGCTCAAGTCCGACGACCCCGAGGCGCGGCGCTTCGTCGTCGTCGCGATCCGCGACGGGCACGAGGTCGCGGTGACCTCCCCCGGCATGCCGGACCCGACGTCCGTGCCGGAGCGCGGCCCGGCCGCGGGCTTCGGCGACGCGCCGCTCGACTCCTTCCACGCCGTGGGCTGCGTGGCGGACGCGGCCACGATCAGAGAGCGGCCCGACGGCAGCTTCGAGGTGGTGGCGACCGGCACCACCCGCGTGCGGCTGCTGTCGGTGGACGCCTCGGGGCCCTATCTGACGGCCTCGGTCGAGGAGATCCCCGAGGAGGCGGGCGAGGGCGCCGACGCGCTGGCCGAGGGCGTCCTGCGGGCCTTCCGCACCTACCAGCAGCGCCTAGCGGGCGCCAGTGAGCGCAGCCTGCCCGACGACGGGGAGCTGCCGGGCGAGCCGCCTGTGGTGTCGTACCTGGTCGCGGCGGCCGCGATGCTGGACGTGCCGGCCAAGCAGCAGCTCCTTGAGGCGACGGACACGGCGTCCAGGCTCCGCCAGGAGCTCAAGCTGCTGCGCGCCGAGACCGCCGTCATCAGGAAGCTGCCCTCGCTGCCCGCGACGGACCTGACGACCAACCCGACGAACCTGAACTGACCGGGCGGATGGCGAAGAAGCAGAAGAGGGGCGGCGGGGGCGGCACCCCCGCCACCACCGCGCTCGCGTCCGCGGGCGCGGCGTACACCCTGCACGCGTACGGGCACGATCCGGCGGCCCCGAGCTACGGCGAGGAGGCGGCCGAGGCCCTCGGCGTACCGCCGGAGCGGGTGTTCAAGACGCTGGTGGCCGAGGTCGACGGCGCGCTGACGGTCGCGGTGGTGCCGGTGACGGGGCAGCTCGACCTGAAGGCGCTGGCGTCGGCGGTGGGCGGCAAGCGCGGGGCGATGGCGGACCCGGCGGCGGCCGAGCGCGCCACCGGCTATGTCAGGGGTGGCATCTCGCCGCTGGGGCAGCGGCGCGCCCTGCCGACGGTGCTCGACGCGTCGGCGCGGGCGCATCCGACGGTCTATGTGTCGGCGGGCCGCAGGGGCCTTGAGGCGGAGCTCGCGCCCGGGGTGCTGGCGGAGCTCACGTCGGCGGTGGTCGCGCCGGTGGCGCGGCCGTAGGAGCGGCGCCAGGGTGCGGGCCCGCGCCCTTCCGGGGACCGGGGCCCGCACCGCCGCCTGCCTACTTCAGCGCGGGCGCGATGACCGAGTCGAACTGGTCCTGCGTGAGCGGCGGGTTCTGGCTGCCGGGGACGGTGAGGTCCTTGCCGTCGACCTTGAAGGTCGGCGTGGCGGTGTAGCCGTCCTTGTTGAACTTGGCCGCCATCTTCAGCGCCCAGGCGTCGAACGTGCCGTCCTTGACGTCCTTCTGGAAGGCGGCGTTGCCCTTGAGCGCGGGGACGGTGTCGGCGATCTTGATGAGGTAGTCGTCCGACTTGAACTTGTCGTCGTTCTCGTCCGGGTGGAACTTCGACGAGTACATGGCGGCCTTGTACTGGAGGAAGGCGTCGGGGCTGACGTTGAGCGCCGCGCCCAGGGCCGAGAGGCCGTTCTTCGAGCCCTGGCCGTTGTCGTGGTCGTCGATGAAGTCGGCGCCCACGTACTGGAGCTTGTACTTGCCCGCGTCGACGTCCTTGTGGATGGTCGTGCCGAAGGCGTTCTCCGCCTGCATGCAGATCGGGCAGCGCGGGTCCTCGGCCTCGACCAGAGTCTTCTTGGCCGTGGACTTGCCGATGACGACGGTGGTGCCGTCGGTGCCCGAGGTGTTCTCAGGCGCGACGACCTTGGTGGTCTTCGCCGCCGCCTCCCAGGCGGAGGGCTTGTTCGAGTGGTGCACCAGCAGGACGACGCCCGCGGCTATCGCGAGGACGACGACGCCGGAGCCCGCCACGATGGACTGCTTGCGGATCTTGTCGCGCCTCGCCTGCTTCTCGCGCTCGGCGCGCAGGCGCTCCCGTGCGGCGGCCTTGTTGGCGGCGTTGTTGCGTGCGCTCATGGGGTTTCACTCCGTGTGAGGGCACCCGTCGCGGGACGGGTGGGGTGGGGCGTTGCGGACGGGAGGTTCAAGGGGGAACGGGCCGGGCCCGTGCTCAGGCAGTGCCGAGCACGGTCGCGGGCGGTCCCCTCCGTCCGACGGAGTGGGTCAGGAGGCGGCCGGCCCGGGGCCGCGGCGGGCGGGCCGCCCTGCGGTGCGGGACCCGCGGGGCGCCGTGTGCGGCCCCGGTGGCCGCGCGGACGGCCAGCAGCAGCGGCCGGAAGGCGAAGGCCGCGACGGTCAGGACGAGCCCGGAGACGGCGCGCTCACCGCGCCGCAGCCAGGCCGCGGCGAGCAGGCCCGTCGCCACGTGGACGGCGAGCAGCAGCCAGGGCAGCCAGGGTCGGTCCGACGAGGCGAGGAGCGCGGCCGCGGGCGACTGGGGCCCGCCGACCGCGGCGACGCCCGGCAGGTGGGCGCCCACGGGGTGCCCGCACAGGACGTCGAAGCCCACGGAGCGCAGGGAGCCGGTGACGGGACCGCCGACCGGCCCGTAGCAGACCTGCTGGCCCGTGGTGAAGACGGTGTCGGCGGCCAGTTCGAGCGGGACGAGCAGGGCGGCGATGCCCCCGTACCCGCGCTCGCGGCCCGCCAGGGCGTAGGCGGCGCAGAAGACCGCGGCGGTCAGCGCGGCGAGCACGGCCAGCGGCAGCGCGGCGCGCGACAGCAGGACGTGGGAGCCGGCGGACAGCGTCACGACGAGCGCCGTGAAGAGTGCTGCCCGCGCGGCTCGCAGCTGCGTCGCGGATATGTCCATCGGTCCCGAGTGTGCCATGGGAGCCTGTCAGGAGGGTCTAAAGGTTTCCGAACCGATACGGGCGCCAGGCGCTCCCCGTCCCCACCCGCGCGGCGCTGCGCCGCGGACGCCCGGCTGTCGGCGCCGGGTCGTAGACTCCACGGCGTCGGCGGCGTCCGCTGTGCCGGGATCCGCCGAGATCCACCGTGATCCGCGCCCGCTGCTGGAGGCCCCACCGTGACCAAGCCGCCGTTCACGCATCTGCACGTGCACACCCAGTACTCCCTGCTGGACGGTGCCGCGCGGCTGTCGGACATGTTCACCGCCGCCAAGGACATGGGCATGTCGCACATCGCGATGACGGACCACGGCAACCTCCACGGCGCGTACGACTTCTTCCACCAGGCGAAGAAGGCCGAGGTCACCCCGATCATCGGCATCGAGGCGTACGTGGCGCCCGAGTCCCGGCGCAACAAGCGCAAGATCCAGTGGGGCCAGCCGCACCAGAAGCGCGACGACGTCTCGGGTTCCGGCGGTTACACGCACAAGACGATCTGGGCGGCGAACGCGACGGGCCTGCACAACCTCTTCCGGCTGTCGTCCGACGCGTACGCGGAGGGCTGGCTGCAGAAGTGGCCGCGCATGGACAAGGAGACCATCGCCAAGTGGTCGGAGGGCCTCATCGCCTCCACCGGCTGCCCCTCGGGCGAGCTCCAGACCAGGCTGCGCCTCGGCCAGTTCGACGAGGCGCTCAAGGCGGCCTCGGACTACCAGGACATCTTCGGCAAGGACCGGTACTTCCTTGAGCTGATGGACCACGGCATCGACATCGAGCACCGGGTGCGCGACGGGCTGCTGGAGATCGGCAGGAAGCTCGGCATCCCGCCGCTGGTGACCAACGACTCGCACTACACGTACGCGCACGAGGCGACCGCGCACGACGCGCTGCTGTGCATCCAGACCGGCAAGAACCTCTCCGACCCCGACCGCTTCCGCTTCGACGGCACCGGCTACTACCTCAAGTCGACCGACGAGATGTACGCGATCGACTCCTCGGACGCCTGGCAGCAGGGCTGCGCCAACACCCTCCTGGTCGCCGAGCAGATCGACACGACCGGCATGTTCGAGAAGCGCGACCTGATGCCGAAGTTCGACGTGCCCGAGGGCTTCACCGAGGTCACCTGGTTCCAGGAGGAGGTGAAGCGCGGCATGGCCCGCCGGTATCCGGGAGGCGTCCCCGAGGACCGGCAGAAGCAGGTCGAGTACGAGATGGACATCATCATCCAGATGGGGTTCCCCGGGTACTTCCTCGTGGTCGCCGACTTCATCATGTGGGCCAAGAACAACGGCATCGCGGTGGGTCCCGGCCGCGGCTCCGCGGCCGGCTCGATCGTGTCGTACGCGATGGGCATCACCGACCTCGACCCGATCGAGCACGGGCTGATCTTCGAGCGGTTCCTCAACCCCGAGCGCATCTCGATGCCCGACGTCGACATCGACTTCGACGAGCGCAGGCGCGTCGAGGTCATCAGGTACGTGACGGAGAAGTACGGCGCCGACAAGGTCGCCATGATCGGCACGTACGGCAAGATCAAGGCGAAGAACGCCATCAAGGACTCGGCGCGCGTGCTGGGCTACCCGTACGCGATGGGCGACCGGCTCACCAAGGCCATGCCCGCGGACGTCCTCGGCAAGGGCATCGAGCTCAACGGCATCACCGACCCGAAGCACCCGCGCTACGGCGAGGCGGGCGAGATCCGCGGGATGTACGAGAACGAGCCGGACGTGAAGAAGGTCATCGACACCGCGAAGGGCGTCGAGGGCCTGGTGCGGCAGATGGGCGTGCACGCGGCCGGCGTGATCATGTCCAGTGAGACGATCACGGACCACGTCCCTGTCTGGGTGCGCCACACCGACGGCGTCACGATCACGCAGTGGGACTACCCGAGCTGCGAGTCGCTCGGCCTGCTGAAGATGGACTTCCTCGGCCTGCGCAACCTCACGATCATGGACGACGCCGTCAAGATGGTGAAGTCCAACAAGGGCAGGGAACTCGACCTCCTCGCCATCCCGCTGGACGACCCGAAGACGTACGACCTGCTGTGCAGGGGCGACACGCTGGGCGTCTTCCAGTTCGACGGCGGGCCGATGCGGTCCCTGCTGCGGCTGATGAAGCCCGACAACTTCGAGGACATCTCCGCCGTCTCCGCCCTGTACCGGCCGGGCCCGATGGGCATGAACTCGCACACGAACTACGCGCTCCGCAAGAACGGCCAGCAGGAGATCACGCCGATCCACCCCGAGCTGGAGGAGCCGCTCAAGGAGGTCCTCGGCCTCACGTACGGCCTGATCGTGTACCAGGAGCAGGTGCAGAAGGCCGCGCAGATCGTCGCGGGCTACTCGCTCGGCGAGGCCGACATCCTGCGCCGCGTGATGGGCAAGAAGAAGGCCGACGAGCTCGCGAAGAACTTCGTCACCTTCCAGGCGGGCGCGCGCAAGAACGGCTATTCGGACGAGGCGATCCAGGCGCTGTGGGACGTGCTGGTCCCGTTCGCCGGCTACGCCTTCAACAAGGCGCACTCGTCCGCGTACGGCCTGGTCACGTACTGGACCGCGTACCTCAAGGCGAACTACCCGGCCGAGTACATGGCGGCGCTGCTGACGTCGGTGAAGGACGACAAGGACAAGTCGGCCGTCTACCTCAACGAGTGCCGCCGCATGGGCATCAAGGTGCTCCCGCCGAACGTCAACGAGTCGCAGCCGAACTTCGCCGCCCAGGGTGACGACGTGATCCTCTTCGGCCTGACGGCCGTGCGCAACGTCGGCCAGAACGTGGTGGATTCGATCATCCGCTGCCGCAAGGCGAAGGGGAAGTACGCCTCGTTCCCCGACTTCCTCGACAAGGTCGAGGCCGTGGTGTGCAACAAGCGCACGGTCGAGTCGCTGATCAAGGCGGGCGCGTTCGACGAGATGGGCCACACCCGCAAGGGCCTCGTCGCGCACCACGAGCCGATGATCGACAACGTGGTGCAGGTCAAGCGCAAGGAGGCCGAGGGCCAGTTCGACCTGTTCGGCGGCATGGGCGAGGAGCAGTCCGACGAGCCGGGCTTCGGGCTCGACGTCGAGTTCTCGGACGTCGAGTGGGACAAGTCGTACCTGCTCGCGCAGGAGCGGGAGATGCTCGGGCTGTACGTCTCCGACCATCCGCTGTTCGGCCTTGAGCACGTCCTGTCGGACAAGGCGGACGCCGGCATCGGCCAGCTCACCGGCGGTGATTTCGGGGACGGTGCCGTCGTCACCGTCGGCGGCATCATCTCGGGCCTCCAGCGCAAGATGACCAAGCAGGGCAACGCCTGGGCGATCGCGACCGTCGAGGACCTGGCGGGCTCGATCGAGTGCATGTTCTTCCCCGCGACGTACCAGCTGGTGTCGACGCAGCTGGTGGAGGACACCGTGGTCTTCGTCAAGGGCCGCCTCGACAAGCGCGAGGACGTGCCGCGCCTGGTCGCCATGGAGATGCAGGTCCCCGACCTGTCCAACGCGGGCACCAACGCGCCGGTGACGATCACGATCCCCACGGTGCGGGTCACCCCGCCGATGGTCAGCCGCCTCGGCGAGATCCTCGGCAACCACCGCGGCAACTCGGAGGTCAGGATCAAGCTCCAGGGCGCCCGCAAGACGACCGTGCTCCGGCTCGACCGGCACCGGGTACAGCCCGATCCGGCCCTCTTCGGCGACCTGAAGGTGCTGCTCGGCCCGTCCTGCCTGGCCGGCTGACGGGGCCCGTACGCGCCGAGGGGCGCGCCCGCACGGTGCGGGCGCGCCCCTCGCGCACTCCCGGTAGGTCCCGCGTCGCGCGCGGCCGTCTCCGGGCGGGCGCGGCACGTCAGTTGTGGCCGAAGCGCTTCTGCCGCTTGCCGTGGGACGCGGTGTCGGGGGCCGTGAACCTGGCCTGCTCCGCCTCCGTCATCTTCTCGGCGACCGCGGTCTTCGGGGTGGCCGCGGCGTGCTCGGCGGCCTGCGGCCTACTTCGGTCGCGGTTGCGGTTCTTGGCCATGGTGTGCCTCCTGGAGGGTCTCGGTGCCAGGGCCGTTGTCAGACTCACATGACCGGAAAAAAGCCGCATTTTGGATCATTGCCGTGCGTAGTGATGGCTTGTCACAGGGGGTTGCGGGCGGTACGCCACGCCGAAGATCCAGTTCGGAACCTTAAGGCCCCCCTCGTCGGGCAGACTCGAACCGAACTCTGCCCCTCCCGATCCGAGGTTCCCGAAAGAACCCGTGGCCCCGATCCCGAGGTTCCCGAAAGAAGGTGGAACACGTGGACCGCTGCGTCGTCCTGGTGGACGCCGGCTATCTGCTGGGCGCCGCCGCGAGTCTCCTCGCCGGAGAACCCGCACGCTCCCGCATCACCGTCGACCACTCCGCCCTGATCAGGGGCCTTCGCGACCGCGCGGAACAGGAGACGCAGCAGCCGCTGCTCCGCATCTACTGGTTCGACGGAGCGCCCGACCGCGTCCCCCAGCCGGAGCACCGCAGGCTCCGCGTGATGCCCCGGGTGACGGTCAGGCTCGGCGCCCTGACCCGCAGCGACGGGCGGTGGGCGCAGAAGGGCGTGGACGCCGCGATGCACGCCGAGCTGACCGAGCTGGCCAGGAACCGCGCCTGCTCAGACATCGTCCTGGTCACCGGCGACGGGGACCTGCTGCCCGGCCTGATGTCCGCGAAGGAGCACGGCGTCGCCGTGCACCTGTGGGCCGTCCAGGCGGCCGACGGCGACTACAACCAGTCCGAGGACCTCGTCGCCGAGGCCGACGAGCGCCGGGTGCTCGACCGCGACTGGATCACCCGCGCCGTGCGGGCGAAGGACCTCGGCATCTGCCCGCCCGCCCCTGTCACCCGCCCCGACATCGCCGCGATCCTCGCCGCGCCGCTGCCCGAGTCCGCGCCCGACGGCCCCGGGCAGCGCGGCGGGCAGCGGGAGGAGACGCCCCGCAACGGCACGGCGCCCGCCCCCGACGCGGAGCCCGGCGCGCCCGAGGACAGCCAGCCCGCGGGCAAGCCCGGCGTGCCCACCCCGAAGGACCTGGCGGATCTGCGCGGCCCGCTCAGCCAGCCGCAGCAGCCGCCCCAGCCCCAGCAGCCGGTCGGCGCGACGCTGCGCTGGTCCTCCGACAAGGGCTGGGTGGTGCGCCCCGGCTCCGGCGCGGCGGGGGAGCCCCCGGAGACGGCGTCGCTGCCCACCCTCGCGCAGCTCACCAGCGCGGAGCAGCGCTGGGCCGACCGCGAGGAGGACATCACCACCGTGAGCGGCGACCCCTTCGAGGTGGGCCAGGTCTTCGCCCGCCGCTGGATGGAGCGGCTGCCCGCGGAGGACGGCCACGTCGCCACGCTGGCGACGCTCTACCCGCGCATCCCCCACCGCATCGACGGCGAACTCCTGCGCTACGCGGCCCGCTTCGGCCTGCTCGCCCACAAGGACGACCAGATCGACGAGCACGACAGGTACGCGATCCGCGCGGGCTTCTGGCGGGAGATCGACATCACCACGGCCGCCGGCCGTCCTTCGGACCAGAGCTGACCGCCGCAGGCCGCGCCTGAACGATCCCGCGGCGGCGCGTGCGGTGTGGTCCCCGCGCGGTGGCGCGCCGCCGCCGGGGGGCGGGGTCGGTGCCGCGGACAGACCACGTAATCTCGTACCTCGTGAGTACGGTGTGCGAGGTGCGCGGTCTGGTGAAGACGTACCCCGCCGCGCGCGGTCGCCGTGGGGCTCCGGGCACGCCGGAGGTGCGCGCCACCGACGGGATCAGTCTGCGGGTGCTGCGCGGCGAGGTCTTCGGGCTGCTCGGGCCGAACGGCGCGGGCAAGTCCACCCTCGTACGGCAGCTCACCGGTCTGATGCGGCCCGACGCGGGCACCGTCGACGTGCTCGGCCACGACCTGGTGCGTCACCCGGAGCGTGCGTCCCGGCTGATCGGCTACCTCGGCCAGGAGTCCACCGCGCTCGACGAGCTGACGGTGTCGCTCGCGGCCGAGACCACGGGCAGGCTGCGCGGTCTGCCGCTGAAGGCGGCGCGGGCTGAGCGCGACGCGGTGCTCGCCGAGCTGGGGCTCGGGGAGCTCGCGGGCAGGCCGCTGAAGAAGCTCTCGGGCGGCCAGCGGCGGCTCGCCTGCTTCGCCGCCGTGCTGGTCGGCGAGCGGCCGCTGCTGGTGCTCGACGAGCCGACCACCGGCATGGACCCCGTCGCCAGGCGCGCGGTGTGGGCGGCGGTCGACCGGCGGCGCGCCGAGCGCGGCACGACGGTGCTGCTCGTGACGCACAACGTGATCGAGGCGGAGACCGTGCTCGACCGGGTCGCGGTGCTCGAACGTGGCCGCGTCATCGCCTGCGACACGCCCGCCGGCCTCAAGCAGCAGGTCGCGGGCGAGGTACGGGTGGAGCTCGTGTGGCGCGAACGGGCGCCGCTCGACGTTCCCGAGGTGGCGGCGCTGCGCGGCTTCGCGCAGGAGTCGGGGCGCCGCTGGGTGCTGCGGCTCGCCCCGGACGCGGCGCGCGCCGCGGTCGCCGCGGTGACCGGAGGCGCCGCCTTCGCGGCGCTCGACGACTTCACACTGGCCACGCCGAGCCTTGAGGACGTCTACCTGGCGCTCGGCGGCCGGACGAACGGGCTGGTGAAGGCATGAGGGGTGACACGGTGTGAGCGTTCTGCCCACGGAGTCCGCGGAAGCGGGCACCGCCCTGGGGGCCGTACGGGACCGGCGGGGGCCGGGGGCCGCGCGCGAGGCCGCTGCCGCCGCCCGTCCCGCGCCGCTCGCGCCGCGCGCCAGGCTGCTGCCCTCCATGTCCGCGGTGTACCGGGCGCAGCTGTCGCGGGCCCGGGTGGCGCGGATCCCGCTGCTGTTCGTGGCGACGTTCCAGTCCGTCGGGATCATGATCCTGATGCGGGGCGTGGTGGACGGCGGCTCGGGCGCGCGTGCCGTGGTCTCCGGGTCGAGCGTGCTCGTGGTGGCGTTCGTCGCGCTGAACCTGCTGGCGCAGTACTTCGGCCAGCTGCGGGCGAGCGGCGGCCTCGACCACTACGCGACGCTGCCCGTGCCGCCGGCCGCGGTGGTGCTGGGAGCGGCGGGCGCGTACGCCTCGTTCACCGTGCCGGGCACGGCGGTGACGGCGGTCGTCGGCAGCGCGCTGTTCCAGCTGCCGCTGAGCCATCTGTGGGTGCTCGCCGCGGTGATCCCGCTGGCGGGGGCGGCGCTCGCGGGCCTGGGTGCCGCGTTCGGGCTGCTGGCGCCGCGACCGGAGGTCGCGACGCTGCTGGGGCAGCTCGGCATGTCGGCGGCGCTGCTGCTCGGCGTGCTGCCCGCCGACCGGCTGCCCGAGCTGATCCGCTGGGCCCGCGACCTGCTGCCGTCCACGTACGGGGTGGAGGCGCTCGCCGGCACGTTCGACGCGCGGCCCGACTGGTCCGCTGTGGGACTCGATCTGACGGTGTGCGCGGCGGTCGGCGTGGTGTCGCTCGCCGTGGCGACCTGGGCGTACCGCAGGGCCGCGGTCCGCTGACCCGGGTCGGCTGTCGCCCGCCCTGCCGCGGCGGCGCACAGGCATGTTTGGCACGATGGCACGGTGAACGCACCGTTGACGCCGCCCCACCGCTCGTCCCCTGACCCCTGGCAGCAGCCGGGGGCCGCTCAGGGCGGCGCCCCCTGGCCGCCCGAACAGACCCGGGCCCCGGGTGGCCCCGGTACGACGAGAGCGGAGCTGGCGCAGGCCGCCCTGGTGCTGGTCGCCACGGCCGCGTGCGGGCTCGTGCTGGGCGCGCTGTGGGCCTGGCTCGCACCGAAGGTGCCGCTGACCTCGGACAGCTCCGCCGTCCTGCTCAAGGACGTGGAGGGCGAGGAGGCGATCGGCGGTGACGGCACGTTCGTCCTGCTCGCACTGGCGTTCGGCGTGGTGAGCGCGCTCGTGGTGTTCCTGTGGCGCAGGCACGGCGGGGTGCCCCTGGTGTTCGGGCTCGCCCTGGGCGGCGTCGCGGCGTCGCTGATCGCGTGGAAGTTCGGGCAGCTGCTCGGCCCGACGACCGACGTGGTCGCGCACGCCAAGCAGGTGGGCAGGGGCCACACCTTCGACGCGCCCCTCGAACTGGGCATGAAGGGAGCGCTGCTGGCCTGGCCGGTGGCCGCGGTGCTCGTCCACCTGGGCCTGACGGCCCTCTTCGGCCCGCGCGACCCCGAACCCCACGAGGACTGGAGCCCCCCGGCCTGACCCGCACCCCGGCACACCCGGGCACACCCGGGTCAGGGCGCCGTACCGACCGGGCGCCGGGGGCGAACGTCTGCCCCGGCGCCCCCGGACCGCGACCGGGACCCGGACCCGGACCGGGACCGGGACCGGGACCGCACAGCCTCCGCGCTCCCGCCCCGCCCCCGAGCCCGTCGGCGCTAGCCCTGCCCTCCCGCGATGTCGTCGAGGAAGGCGGTGGCCAGCCGCCAGGTCTCCTCGGCTGCGGCCTCGTCGTAGTCGGGGAACTCGCGGTCCGTGTACAGGTGGCCGACGCCCGGGTAGCGGAAGACCTCCACGTCGGCGCCGGCGGCGCGCATCCGCAGGTACCAGGCCGTCAGCCAGTCGTGCGGCTCGAAGACGTCGGGGTCCGCCACATGGAGCTGGACCGGCAGGTCGTCCACCGCGGCGCTGTCCGCGATGTCGGACGTGCCGTGCAGCAGGAGCAGCCCGCGCGCCCGCTCGTCGCCGAGCGCGAGGTTCTGGGCGATCGCCCCGCCGAGCGAGAAGCCCGCGTAGACGAGCCCCGCGTCGGAGTGGGGCGCGGCGGCGGACACCGCGCGGCGCAGCAGTTCGTCCGCGCCGGTCTTCTCCTTGATCGCGAGGCCCTCGTCCATGGTCGTGGCGGTTTGCCCGTCGTAGAGGTCGGGCACGCGCACGGAATGCCCGGCCGCGCGCAGCCGGTCGGCCGCCTCGTGGACGGCCGGGCGCAGGCCGAGGGCCGAATGGAACAGCATGATCTCCATCCGGCCATCCTCCCACCCGCACCCGTACACCACCGGACGACGAGGGGATCATGAACGAGGCACTGCGACCACTGACCGTGCTCGGCGGCTCGGTCGTCCTGACCCTGCTGCTCGGCTGGGGCGCGGACGTCGTGCTGCGGCGGCTGGACGAGCGGCACCACGAGACCCCGCTGTGGGGTCTGCTGCGCCGGTGCCGCGTCCCGCTCCAGGTGGTGCTGCTCGCCGCGCTGCTGCGCGGCAGCTACCGCCAGACGCGCTGGGCGTTCATCGTGCGCCACGAGAACCGGATCGGCCAGCTGCTCTCCCTGGTGCTGATCGCGGCGGGCGCGTGGCTGCTGATCCGGATCGTGTCCGCGGCCGTGGAGTCCTCGTACGCGCGCTACGCCTCGTCCACCCGCGACCCGATGCGGGTGCGCCGCGTACGCACCCAGGTCGTGCTGATCATGCGGATCGTGACGGCCGTCGTGGTGGTCGTGGCGGTCGCCGCGATGCTGCTGACCTTCCCCGACATGCGGGCGATCGGCACGTCGATGCTGGCGTCCGCGGGCATCATCGGCATCGTCGCCGGTGTGGCGGCGCAGTCGACGCTCGGCAATCTGTTCGCGGGCTTCCAGATCGCGTTCGGCGACATGGTGCGGATCGGCGACACCGTGGTGGTGGACGGCGAGTGGGGGGTGATCGAGGAGGTCACCCTCACCTACCTGGCGGTGCGTACCTGGGACGAGCGCCGCATCACCATGCCGGTGTCGTACTTCACCAGCAAGCCGTTCGAGAACTGGTCGCGGGGCGGCGCGCAGATGACCGGCACCGTCTTCCTCCAGCTCGACCACACGGCGCCCGTGCAGCTGATGCGGCAGAAGATGCTGGAGATCCTCAGGGCCACCGACGCGTGGGACGGCCGAGGCTGGAGCCTCGCGGTCACGGACACCACGCCGACGTCGATCGAGGTGCGGGCCGTCGTGACGGCCAAGGACGCCGACGACATCTGGACTGTGCGGTGCGCGGTGCGCGAGCAGCTGATCGCCTGGCTGGTCGACCAGCACCCGTACGCCCTGCCGCATGTGGCCACGGCGCCCGCGCCCGCGCCGCACGAGACCCGCTTCCCCGACGCGGACGGCGTGCCCACGCCACGGCTGCGCGCCGCCGCGGGGCGGCGGCCCGCCCAGCCGGACACCGGCCGCGGCTGACCGCCGGGCGCGCAGGCGGCGCCCCGCGCTCATGCCGCGCCCCGCGGCTCACCGCACAGGCGCCGCCACAGCTCAGCGCATCGAGCGCACGTCGAGGTGGCGCAGCACCCGGTCCACGACCTCCGGGTCGGAGCCGGGCTCGTTGCGTGCCGACAGCACCTCGTGGCGGGCCGCCGACATCATGTCCCGCTGGACGCGCCGCAGCGTCTGCACGTACGCGATCCGCCGCGCGAACCACTCCCTGCGCTCGTCGTCGACGACGAACGGGCTGATCCGGGCGCCGATGTCGAAGGCCGTACGGGTCAGCCGCTCGCTGATCTCGTCCGGCAGGTCCTCGACGCTCTCGATCTCCTTGAGCCGGTGGCGCGCCGCCCGCGCCGCCCGCACCGCGAGGTCGTGTTCGAGCTTGCGCTCCGCGTCCGCGTCCGCGGTGACGCCGAGCCGCCGCACCAGCCAGGGCAGGGTGAGGCCCTGGACCACCAGGGTCGCCATGATCACCGCGAAGGCGATGAAGACGATCTCGTCGCGGCCGGGGAACGGATGGCCGTCGTCCGTGGTGAGCGGCACCGCGAGCGCCAGCGCGACGGACGCCACGCCCCGCATCCCCGACCACCACATGACGACGCTCTCCCGCCAGCTCATCGGGATCTCCTCGTCGAGGTCGCGCAGCCGGTGCAGCTTCTTCGCGACCCACGCGGCGGGCAGCAGGTACAGCAGCCGTACGACGACCACGACGCCGACGATCGCCGCGCCCCACACCACCAGCTGGGTCTCGTGGCCCTGGCCCATGTGGAAGGCGTTGTGCAGTTCGAGCCCGATCAGGCCGAACGCGACCCCGGTGACCAGCGTGTCCACGATCTCCCAGAAGGAGTTGCCCGCGAGGCGGCCCATGACGTCGTCGGCGTCCGCGGTGTGCTCCGCGAGGAACAGCGCCGTCGTGAGGACCGCGAGCACGCCGGAGCCGTGCAGCTCCTCGGCGAGTACGTACGCGACGAACGGCACCAGCAGCGTCAGCCCGATCTGGAGCGTGGCGTCGCCGAGCACCGACATCAGCTTGTTGGACACCCAGCCGAGCGCGAGCCCGATCGCCACGGCGACCACGGCGGAGAGCACCAGCTGTCCCACGGCCCCCGGCCAGGAGAAGCTGCCGCTGACGACCGCGGCGATCGCCGCGTGGTAGATCACGATCGCGGTGACGTCGTTGAACAGGCCCTCGCCCTCCAGGATGGAGACCAGGCGCCTGGGCAGGCCGAGCGACCCGGCGACGGCGGTCGCGGCGACCGGGTCGGGCGGTGCGACGAGCGCGCCGAGCGCGACCGCGGCGGCGATGGGCAGGCCGGGCACGATCGCGTTCGCCACCGCCGCGACGGCGATGGTGGTGATGAACACCAGCGCCACCGCGAGCAGGAAGATGGGCCGCTTGTTGGCCGCGAACTGCCGCCAGGAGGTGCGCTGCACCGCCGCGTACAGCAGGGGCGGCAGCAGCAGGGGCAGGATGTACTGCGGCGGTACCTGCACGTTCGGTACGAAGGGGAGCAGCGCGAGCACGACCCCGATCAGCGTCATCAGGACCGGTGAGGGCAGTCCGATCCGCTCGCCCAGGGGAACCGTCACCACCGCACCGAGCAACAGCACGAACAGCAGCGCCAACTGGTCCACGGATACGCCTCCGACAGGTGATCATGGCCGCCTGTGACCAGGCCGCCCCAACGTGCCACGCGGGGGCCGCGGACCGGCCGCACTCCCCGCCGCGGGGCGCGGCCCGGCCGCGGCCCCCGCCCTCACAGCTCCCGGCGCATCGACCGGTGCGGGATGCCCGCGTCGAGGAACTCCTCGCCGTACGCGGTGTAGCCGAGGCGCTCGTAGAAGCCGAGCGCGTGGGTCTGCGCGTGCAGGTCGACGGCGCCGAGCCCGGCGGCGCGCGCCGCGTCCTCGATGCCGCGGACCAGGGCCGCGCCGATGCCGAGGCCGCGCGCCGCCGACCTGACGGCGAGCCGGCCGAGCGCGCCCACCCGCGGGTCGCCGCCGGTCACATCGGCCGCGCCGGGCCCGTGCAGCAGCCGCCCGGTGCCGAGCGGCGTGCCGTCCTCGGCGACGGCGAGCACCTGGAGCGCGTCGCCGTCCCTGCCGTCGAGGTCGATGTCCTCCGCTATGCCCTGCTCGTGGCGGAAGACCTCCTTGCGCAGGGCGAAGCACGCCTCCAGGTCGGCGGGGTCCCGCGCGAGCCGCACGGTGCACGGCGCGGCGGCGCCGCTCATGCGTTGCTCTCCTCGCGGACGGTGTCGAGCGCGCCCTGGAGGTCCGCGGGGTAGTCGCTCGCGAACTCGGCCCAGCCGCCGTCCGCGGGGTGCTCGAAGCCGAGGCTGACGGCGTGCAGCCACTGCCTGGTCAGGCCGAGGCGCTTGGCGAGCGTCGGGTCGGCGCCGTACGTCAGGTCGCCCACGCAGGGGTGGCGGTGTGCCGACATGTGGACGCGGATCTGGTGTGTGCGGCCGGTCTCCAGCTTGATGGTCAGCAGCGAGGCGGCGCGGAACGCCTCCATGAGGTCGTAGTGCGTCACCGAAGGCTTGCCGTCCACGGTCACCGCCCACTTGTAGTCCGCCGTGGGGTGGCGGCCGATGGGCGCGTCGATCGTGCCGCTCATCGGGTCGGGCAGGCCCTGCACGAGCGCGTGGTAGCGCTTGTCGACCGTGCGCTCCTTGAACTGCCGCTTCAGCAGGGTGTACGCGCGCTCCGACTTCGCCACGACCATGAGACCCGACGTGCCGACGTCGAGCCGGTGCACGATGCCCTGCCGCTCGGCCGCGCCCGACGTGGAGATGCGGTAGCCGGCGGCGGCGAGCCCGCCGATGACGGTGGGGCCGTTCCAGCCGGGGCTCGGGTGCGCGGCGACGCCGACCGGCTTGACGATCACGACGATGTCGTCGTCGTCGTGGACGATCTCCATGCCCTCGACGGGCTCGGCGACGATCTGCACGGGCGCGGACGCGCCCGGCATCTCGACCTCGAGCCAGGCCCCCGCGGTGACCCGGTCCGACTTGCCGACGACGGCGCCGTCGACCTGCACCTTGCCCTGGGCGGCCAGCTCCGCCGCCTTCGTACGACTGAGTCCGAACACGCGCGCGAGGGCGGCGTCGACGCGCTCGCCCTCAAGGCCGTCGGGTACAGGGAGTGTTCTGATGTCCGGAATGATGGCCGTCCCGTGGTGATGGTGTCCTGGGCCGCGTCAGTTCCGGTGGAGCGTCCCGTCCGGGTCGAGCCCGCGGAACGACAGCAGCACTACAAGGATGCCACCGCAGGTGATCGCCGAGTCGGCCAGGTTGAAGACCGCGAAGTGCGCGGGGGCGATGAAGTCGACCACCGCGCCCTCGAACAGGCCGGGAGCCCGGAAGATCCGGTCGGTGAGGTTGCCGAGCGCGCCGCCGAGCAGCAGCCCGAGCGCCAGCGCCCACGGCAGGCTGTACAGGCGCCTGGCGAGGCGGGCGATCACCGCGATCACCGCGGCCGCGATGATCGTGAAGATCACCGTGTAGGCCGTGCCGACGCCGAACGCCGCGCCGGGGTTCCTGATCACGCGCAGTTCGAGGGCGCTGCCGAGAAGTCGTACGGGCTCGTGGAACTCCAGCTTCGCCACGACGAGCAGCTTGCTGCCGAGGTCGAGCAGGTAGGCCACGGCGGCCACCGCGAACAGGACGGCGATCCGCCGCCTGCCCCGCTCGGCGGGGACGGCGGCGTCGTCGTCTGCCTCCGGCGTACCGATGATGCGCTCCGCCTCTGCCACGTGAGTCCCTCGACAAGCTAGCTGCCAACCCGCCGGGTCCTCGCGGCCCCGCTGGTGCCTTGTGTGAGAACGAGGGTACGACACGGTGCCGCGGAGGCGGCGGTCCTCAGCCCCTGCGCTCCTGCTTCTGCTTGTCCTCGACGCACAGGGTGGCGCGGGGGAACGCCTGCATGCGGGCCTTGCCGATCGGCTTGCCGCACACCTCGCACAGGCCGTAGGTGCCCGCGTCGAGGCGGTGCAGGGCCCGCTCGGTCTGTTCGAGCATCTCGCGGGCGTTGCCGGCGAGCGCCAGCTCGTGTTCGCGGGTGATGTTCTTCGTGCCGGTGTCGGCCTCGTCGTCCCCCGCGCCGTCCGCGGAGTCGCGCATCAGCCCGGCGAGCGCGCGCTCGGACGCGGTGATCTCGGCGGTCAGCCGCGCGGCCTCGTCCTCAAGGCCGCTGCGTGCCTGGG
This sequence comes from Streptomyces tremellae, assembly GCF_039540215.1. Lineage (NCBI taxonomy): Bacteria > Bacillati > Actinomycetota > Actinomycetes > Kitasatosporales > Streptomycetaceae > Streptomyces > Streptomyces tremellae. The sequence continues at coordinate 12,918 of NZ_BAABEP010000042.1, read as the reverse complement.
CCACCTCGGCCTCGGTCCACGGGTCCTCCCCCGGCCTGACCGGGAGCTCGCCGGGTGCCGCCTGGGTCTTCTTCGCTGCCACCGTCTCTGCTCCTGTCTGGGCGTTTCTCGTGGTGTTCTTCGGGGCCCGGCTCGCTCTTTCGGCGCCCTCGGCGGAGGGTCCACCGGCCGCCGGTCCTCCGGGGGCAGCCCTTTTTGCCGCTGTCCGGTTGGTACGTGGTCCTTCAGCCGCTCGTCTTGCCGGCGCCTTCTTCCGGGCCCCCTTGGCGTCCTTCGCCCCTCCAGCGCCCTCATCAGGCGCCTCACCGCTCTCAGGCGGCCCGGGGGCGGCCTCCTTGGCTGCCGTCCGGTTGGTACGTGATCCTCCGGGCGCTCGTTTCGCCGGCGCCCTCCTGGCCTGCGCCTTCTTCGCGGGTGTCTCCGGGGTCGCGGAGCTCGCCCTGGTCGGTTTCTTCGCCATGGCCGCGGCCCCTTCACATTTCGTGATCTTGCCCGCAAATCGTGTTGGGACGATAAATCGACACCAGCTCCGCGGCAACGGGGCACGCCGCCCCTTTTGTTCCCTCCCGCCGGCCTCTCCTGGAGCGTCTGCATCCGTTGTGCCCAGCAGTCCGGCGGGTAATCCGCGCTCCCCGGTACCTCCGCACCCCGCCGCGGACCCGGCGTGCGGATGTGGCCATCCGGGTCATGCCCGCCGCCGTGTGGCGCACCGGTACGGAGCGCCCCAAACGGGCCGTACACTGGGCCGAGCGAGAGGCGTGGATGGGGACGAGTAGCCCGAGAGCGGCCAGGAGCGACCCGGGGACGGTGCGAGCCCGGGGGCGGAGCGCGGTGCGAAGGATCACCCCGGAGCCGCCGGAAGAAAGCCCGCGGTACGCGGCGGGTGACTAGACCCGGCAGCGCGACCCCAATGAGGGGGCGCCGGGCGCGGTTGCGCCCGGGGCCAAGGAGGGTGGTACCGCGGGAGCCCCTGCTCTCGTCCCTCCGGACGGAGATGCCGCAGCCCCGCCGGAGGAAGCGCCCGATGACATCAGTGACCCCGCCGCAGTACCGGCCGGTACCCGCGCAGGTCGACCTGCCCGCCCTCGAACACGCCGTGCTCGACTTCTGGCGCGAGGCGAAGATCTTCGCCAAGAGCATGGAGCAGACCGAGGGCCGCCCCGAGTGGGTGTTCAACGAGGGCCCGCCCACCGCGAACGGCATGCCAGGCGCGCACCACATCGAGGCCCGCGTCTTCAAGGACGTCTTCCCCCGCTACCGCACCATGCGTGGCTACCACGTGCCCCGCAAGGCCGGCTGGGACTGCCACGGCCTGCCGGTCGAGCTCGCGGTCGAGAAGGAGCTCGGCTTCGAGGGCAAGAAGGACATCGAGGCGTACGGCATCGCCGCGTTCAACGACCGGTGCCGCGCCTCCGTGACCCGGCATACGGACGCCTTCGAGCAGCTCACCGACCGTATGGGCTACTGGCTGGACATGGACAACGCGTACTGGACGATGAGTCCCGAGTACGTGGACTCCGTCTGGTGGTCGCTGAAGCAGATCTTCGACAAGGGCCTGCTCGTGCAGGACCACCGGGTCGCCCCCTGGTGCCCGCGCGACGAGACGGGCCTGTCGGACCACGAGCTCGCGCAGGGGTACGAGACGGTCGTCGACCCGTCCGTCTACGTGCGCTTCCCGCTGACTTCGGGCCCGCTCGCCGGCCGGGCGTCGATGCTGGTGTGGACGACCACGCCGTGGACGCTGGTCTCGAACACCGCGGTGGCCGCGCACCCCGACGTGCGGTACGTGGTGGCGGGCGACGGCCAGGAGCAGGTGGTGGTCGCCGAGCCGCTGCTGGCTAAGGCGCTCGGGGAGGGCTGGGAGCCGACCGGCGAGTCCTTCACCGGCAGGGAGATGGAGCGGTGGACGTACCGGCGCCCCTTCGACCTGGTCGCGTTCCCCGAGGGCAGCGACGCGCACTACGTCGTCAACGCCGGGTACGTGACGACGGAGGACGGCACCGGCCTCGTCCACCAGTCCCCCGCCTTCGGCGAGGAGGACCTCAAGGTCTGCCGCGCGTACGGCCTGCCGGTGGTCAACCCGGTCCGCCCGAACGGCACCTTCGATCAGGAGGTGCCGCTGGTCGGCGGCGTCTTCTTCAAGAAGGCCGACGAGGCGCTGACGGAGGACCTGCGCGCCAGGGGCCTGCTGTTCAGGCACCTGCCGTACGAGCACAGCTACCCGCACTGCTGGCGCTGCCACACCGCGCTCCTCTACTACGCGCAGCCGTCCTGGTACATCCGTACGACGGCCGTGAAGGACCGCCTGCTCGCGGAGAACGAGCGGACCAACTGGTTCCCCGACTCGGTCAAGCACGGCAGGTACGGGGACTGGCTCAACAACAACATCGACTGGGCGCTGTCCCGCAAGCGCTACTGGGGTACGCCGCTGCCCGTCTGGCGCTGCGCGGCCGAGGAGGGGCACCTGACCTGCGTGGGCTCGCGCGCAGAACTGACGGAGCTGACCGGCGCCGACCAGTCGGGGCTCGACCCGCACCGCCCGTACATCGACGAGGTCACCTTCCCGTGCCCCGAGTGCGGCGAGACGGCGACCCGGGTGGAGGAGGTCATCGACGCCTGGTACGACTCGGGCTCGATGCCGTTCGCGCAGTACGGCTACCCGTACCACAACAGGGAACTGTTCGAGCGGCGCTACCCGGCGCAGTTCATCTCCGAGGCGATCGACCAGACGCGCGGGTGGTTCTACACGCTGATGGCGGTCGGCACGCTCGTCTTCGACCGGTCCTCGTACGAGAACGTGGTGTGCCTCGGCCACATCCTGGCCGAGGACGGCAGGAAGATGTCCAAGCACCTGGGCAACATCCTCGAACCGATCCCGCTGATGGACCAGCACGGCGCGGACGCGGTCCGCTGGTTCATGGCCGCGGGCGGCTCGCCGTGGGCGGCCCGCCGGGTCGGCCACACCACGATCCAGGAGGTCGTGCGCAAGACCCTGCTGACGTACTGGAACACCGCCGCGTTCCAGGCGCTGTACGCGCGCACCTCGGGCTGGGCGCCGTCCGCGGCCGACCCGGCGCCCGCGGAGCGGCCGCTGCTCGACCGCTGGCTGCTCGGCGAGGCGCACGCGCTGGCCGAACAGGCCACGCAGGCGATGGAGGCCTTCGACACGCAGCGCGCGGGCAAGCTGCTCTCCGCGTTCGTGGACGACCTGTCGAACTGGTACGTGCGCCGCTCGCGACGCCGCTTCTGGCAGGGCGACAAGGCGGCGCTGCGCACGCTGCACGAGGTCCTCGAAACGGTCACGCGGCTGATGGCGCCGCTGACGCCGTTCATCACCGAGCGGGTGTGGCAGGACATGGTCGTGCCGGTGACGCCCGGCGCGCCCGAGTCGGTGCACCTGGCGAGCTGGCCCGAGGCGGACCGGGCACTGATCGACCCGGAGCTGTCGCGGCAGATGGCGCTGGTGCGGCGGCTCGTCGAACTCGGTCGCGCCACCCGTGCCGAGTCGGGCGTGAAGACGCGCCAGCCGCTGTCGCGCGCGCTGATCGCGGCCTCCGGCTTCGAGTCGCTGCCCGCGGGGCTGCGCGAGCAGATCACCGACGAGCTGAACGTGTCGGCGCTCGCGACGCTCTCCGAGGTCGGCGGCTCGCTGGTGGACACCACGGCGAAGGCCAACTTCCGTGCGCTGGGCAAGCGGTTCGGCAAGCGGGTGCAGGACGTGGCGAGGGCCGTCGCCGCGGCGGACGCGGCGGAGCTGTCGCGCGCGCTGCGCGAGGGCACGGCGTCCGTCGAGGTCGACGGCGAGCGGGTGGACCTCTCGCCCGACGAGGTGATCATCACGGAGACCCCGCGCGAGGGCTGGTCGGTGGCGTCCGACGCGGGCGCGACGGTGGCGCTCGACCTGGAGATCACCCCGGAGTTGCGGCTCGCCGGTCTTGCGCGCGACGCGATCCGGCTGATCCAGGAGGCCCGCAAGAACAGCGGCCTCGACGTCGCCGACCGGATCGCGCTGCGCTGGCGTTCGACGTCCGACGAGGTCACCGAGGCGCTGACGCGGCACGCCGGCCTGATCGCCGACGAGGTGCTCGCGACGGACTTCGCCGAGGGCGAGCCCGCGGCGGGCTACGGCGAGGCGTTCACGGACGCGGGCCTCGGCCTGGTGTTCCATCTGCGCAAGGCATGATCGCAGGAGGCGGGTTGCCGCCCGGTCCCCGGGCGGCAACCCGCCGTCGTGCGCGCGCGGGCAGGCAAAAGGGCCGGGCCCGAGTCCTGGTGGGGACTCGGGCCCGGCCCTTCGTGCGGCCTGCCGACGGCCGTCAGTGGTGCACGCGCGCCGCGTGCCCCGGCCTCAGTTGTCGTCCTCGTCGATGAGGAAGCCGCGCATCGGCGAGGGCGCCTGCTGCATCGGCTGCGGGGCCTGCGGCCTGACCGGTGCCATCGGCTGGGTCATCGCGGGCGACATCTGCTGCTGGCCGCCGTACGAAGGACCGGACGAGGGCCCGCCGTTCATGGAGGGGCCGCTGCCCATCGAGTGGCCGAGCGATCCCGCGCCCGCGGACGCCATGGAGGGCGACGGCGGCAGCGAGGGAGCGGACGACGGCGTGCGCGGCGGGGCGAGCGAGTCGTCCGCCTGGGTCTCCAGCTGGCGGAGCTGGCTCTCCAGGTACGACTTCAGACGCGTGCGGTACTCGCGCTCGAACCCGCGCAGGTCCTCGACCTTGCGCTCCAGCGTGGCGCGCGCGGACTCCAGGGAGCCCATCGCGACACGGTGCTTCTCCTGAGCGTCCCGCTCCAGCGCGTCGGCCTTGGCGCGGGCGTCGCGCTCCAGGCCCTCGGCGCGGCTGCGCGCCTCACCGACGATCTTGTTGGCCTCGGACCGCGCCTCGGCGATCGCCTGGTCGGCGGTCTGCTGGGCGAGAGAGAGGACACGGGCAGCGCTGTCGCCGCCGGGACCACCGGGCTGGCCGAGCTGCGGGGCGTGGCCCATCGGGCCGGGACCGCCCATCGGACCGCCCATGGGGCCGCCCATCGGACCGGGACCGCCCATGTGCTGCTGCATCTGACCGGGACCGCCCTGCATGCCGGGGCCGCCCATCTGCTGCTGCATCTGACCGGGACCGCCCTGCATGCCGGGGCCACCCTGCATGGGTCCGCCCTGCATGCCGGGACCACCCTGCATGCCGGGGCCGTGCTGGCCCTGCGGACCCTGGGGACCGTGCCCCTGCGGGCCGCCAGGCCCCTGCGGACCCTGCTGGCCCTGCGGACCGTGCCCGCTCGGGCCCGCCGGCAGCTGGGGGGGACCCATCTGCGGGGGCTGCTGCTGCACGGGGGGTCCGGATATGGCAGCGGGAACGGGACCGTTCGGTCCGCCCTGGCCCTGCGGGCCGCCGGGACCCTGCCGGTCCTGCGGCTCGGGCGACTTGCGCATGTTCTGCTGCTGCTGGTTCTGCGCGGCCGCTCGCGTGGCGGCGGCCAGCTTGGCCCGCAGGTCCTCGTTCTCGCGGAGCAGGCGAGTCAGTTCGGCCTCGACCTCGTCGAGAAAGGCATCGACCTCGTCCTCGTCATAGCCTTCTCGGAGGCGGACGGTCGTGAACTGCTTGTTCCGCACGTCCTCGGGGGTCAACGGCATCTCTTCTTCACCTCTACGTAGTCGTCGGCAGTCGGCAAGACCGTATCGTCCACACTCATCCCGCGAACCCGCCTACGACGGAAATCAGAATGTAAACGATGATCATCAGAACGAAGAAGGACAGGTCGAGTGCCACGCCCCCGAGACGCAGCGGCGGGATGAACCGCCGCAGAAGCTTGAGCGGTGGATCGGTGACAGTGTAGGTGGCCTCAAGTACGACCACCATCGCCTTCCCGGGTTGCCATGAACGTGCGAACTGGAAGACGTAGTCCATGACCAACCGGAAGATCAGCACGATCAGGAAGCACATCAGAGCGATGTAGATCACCTGCAGCGCTACGCCCATCCCGCGCTTCCCTCTCCCCTGACTTCACTCGGTCCGGCCGGGCGGCCGGAGTCGTACCCGGTGTCGTGTTCTCAGCTCTGGTTGAAGAATCCGCCCTCTGCGATGCGGGCCTTGTCCTCCGCCGTGACATCGACGTTAGCAGGAGACAGCAGGAACACCTTCTGGGTCACGCGTTCAATGCTGCCATGCAGACCGAAGACGAGTCCTGCCGCAAAGTCGACAAGTCGCTTCGCGTCGGTGTCGTCCATCTCGGTCAAGTTCATGATCACCGGGGTGCCTTCGCGGAAGTGTTCCCCGATAGTACGGGCCTCGTTGTAGGTCCGCGGGTGCAATGTGGTGATGCGGTAGGGCTCCCGCTCCGACACGACCTTGGGCATGATCACCGGTGCGTTCTTCTCCAGACTGGGACGTTCAGGTGTGATGGACGACACGGGGGCGATTCGCGCGGGTCGTCCGCTTTCGGCCGCTAGCGGCACCGGCTCACGCTCGCGTTCGCGCTGCGGAGGGGGGCCCGGCACCCGCACCGGCTCCTCGCGCTCCGGCTGGTGCGCGGGTTGACGCCGGTGCTCCCGCTCGGGCTCCGGCTCGGGTTCGAAGTCGTCGTCGGGGTCGAAGCCCCTGCCGTCGTACCCATCGTCCTCCACGAGGCCGAGGTACACCGCCATCTTGCGCATCGCGCCGGCCATGCTCCGGTTCCTCCGCTCTGTGGTGGATCACTCGTCACCAAGTGTCCGCGATCCACTCGGCCTGCCCGCCTTCCGGCGGAAATGACCATATTTTCTACTCTGGTCCGACTTGCTTCGCGACGTTACCCGAGCCGGGGTCGGACTCCGAGGACCGCCGTACCGACGCGTACATGTGTCGCACCCGCCTGTACGGCCTCTTCGAGGTCCGCGCTCATCCCTGCCGAGACCATCGTCGCAGCAGGATGGTCCGCCCGCAGGCGGGATGAGATTTCCACCAGCCGTTCGAACGCCGCGCGTTGCCGTCCCGCGAACGGTCCGGCGAGCGGGGCGACGGTCATCAGACCATCGAGCCGCAACCCCTCTGCCCCGGCCACCGCCGCGGCCAACTCCTCGACGCCGTCCGGTGCGACGCCCCCGCGCTCCCCGCGCTCGCCCGACTCCGCGTCGAGCGCGACCTGGAGCAGACAGCCGACCTCGCGCCCCGCACGGACCGCGGCCGCGGACAGCGCGGTCACCAGCCTGAGCCGGTCGACCGACTGGATCTCGCCCGCGTAACCCACCACGGAACGCGCCTTGTTCGTCTGCAATTGTCCCACGAAGTGCCAGTTCAGCGACAGGTCCGCACAGGCCGCCGCCTTCGGGGCCGCCTCCTGGTCGCGGTTCTCCGCGACCTCGCGCACGCCGAGCGAGTGGAGTATGCGGACGTCGTCGGCGGGGTAGGTCTTGGTGACCGCGATCAGGGTCACCTCCCCCGGGTCGCGTCCCGCGGCCGCGCACGCGGCGGCGATCCGTTCCCTGACGGCGGTGAGATTGCGGGAGAGTTCCGCCTTGCGGTCGCTCATGTGCTCAGTCCAGCCAGACATAGCCGGCGAGCCGACCGGTGGTGCGGTCCCGGCGGTACGAGTAGTGGTCCGCCGACTCGCGCGTGCAGACGGGCGAGCGCCGCAGGTCGCGCACGCCGAGTCCGGCGAGTTGGGCATGGACGCCGGTGGCGACGTCGACCGCGGGGGTGCCCCAGCTCGTCTCCGCGTACGCCTCGGGCACGACGGCAGCGACGTCGGCGCGCATCGCGTCCGGCACTTCGTAGCACCGGCCGCAGACGGCGGGCCCGGTGTACGCGGTGACGCGGGCGGGGTCGGCGCCCCGCTCCACCATGGCGCGCACCGCGGCGCTGACCACGCCGGCGACGAGACCGGGACGGCCCGCGTGCGCGGCGGCGGCGATGCCCGCGGCCGGGTCGGCGAGCAGTACGGGCACGCAGTCCGCGGTCAGGACCGCGAGCGCGAGGCCGCGTTCGCCGGTGACCAGCGCGTCCACCGCGGGGACCGCGTCCCCCTCGGTCCAGGGACCGGTGACGTGGGCGACCTCGCGCCCGTGCACCTGGTTCATCCACACGACCCGGGACGGGTCGAGGCCGAGCGCCCCGGCTGCGCGCTTCCTGTTGGCGAGGACCGCGGCCGGGTCGTCGCCCACCGCACCGCCGAGGTTGAGCTCCTCGTACGGAGCGGCGCTCACCCCGCCCCACCGGTCGGTGAAGGCGAAGTGGGCGCCGCCCGTGGTCGCGAGGGTTTCCCGTATCACTTGAGGAAGTCCGGGACGTCCAGTTCCTCGGCCTGGCTGTCCTGGAAGGGCGGACGGGTCGGCGGAACGTGCGGGGTGGAGACCGGCGGAAGCGGCTTCTCCGCGACCGGAGGCGCGGACTCCGCGGGGGCCGCGGGCTCCTCGGGGGCGGGCACCGTGCCGAGGCCGCCGGACGCGGGGCGCCCGCCGTCCAGCGGACGCGGCGCCGGGGACTCCTCACGCTTGCCCGCCGACGAGCCGAGGACCGTCTCGCGCCTGGCCGGCGGCTGACCGCCGTCGAAGCCGGCCGCGATCACGGTGACCCTGACCTCGTCGCCGAGCGCGTCGTCGATGACCGCACCGAAGATGATGTTCGCCTCGGGGTGCGCGGCCTCGCTGACCAGTTGGGCCGCCTCGTTGATCTCGAAGAGGCCGAGGTCGCTGCCGCCCGAGATGGAGAGCAGCACGCCGCGTGCGCCGTCGATGGACGCTTCGAGCAGCGGTGAGGAGATCGCCATCTCGGCGGCGGCCACCGCGCGGTCGTCGCCACGCGCCGAGCCGATGCCCATGAGCGCCGAGCCCGCCTCGGACATCACGGACTTGACGTCGGCGAAGTCGAGGTTGATCAGGCCGGGCGTGGTGATGAGGTCGGTGATGCCCTGGACGCCGGAGAGCAGCACCTGGTCCGCGGACTTGAACGCGTCGAGCACGCTGACCTGGCGGTCCGAGATGGACAGCAGCCGGTCGTTGGGGATGACGATGAGGGTGTCGACCTCTTCGCGGAGTTCGGCGATGCCGTCCTCCGCCTGGTTGGCGCGGCGGCGCCCCTCGAAGGTGAACGGGCGCGTGACCACGCCGATCGTGAGGGCGCCGAGCGAGCGGGCGATGTTGGCGACGACGGGTGCGCCGCCGGTGCCGGTGCCACCGCCCTCGCCCGCCGTGACGAAGACCATGTCGGCCCCCTTGAGGACCTCCTCGATCTCCTCCCGGTGGTCCTCTGCCGCCTTGCGGCCGACCGCCGGATTGGCGCCGGCGCCGAGGCCGCGGGTGAGTTCGCGGCCGACGTCGAGCTTGACGTCGGCGTCGCTCATCAGCAGGGCTTGCGCATCGGTGTTGATCGCGATGAACTCGACACCCTTGAGACCGACCTCGATCATTCGGTTGATGGCATTGACACCACCGCCGCCGACACCGATGACCTTGATGACTGCGAGGTAGTTCTGCGGTGCTGCCACGTCGAAGGCCTCTCGCCTCGGGTTACGTGCCGCCGCGCGGACACATCCGCTGCGCGACGGCTGATGCCGATGGGACGGTCCGAATCGCCGACCCGAACCCTAACGTTGAAGTTTAGGGTTAGTAGTGTGTCTGTTCTTGGACTTCTTTGGACTCTCCGAACAGGACACTAAGGCGACAAGTGGCGGACGTTCAATGAACACGCCGAACCTCCCGTGTTTCTTTTCACCCTATGTGATCACCCGTAGCGCTGGCCAACCAGGGGTCCTGCCAGCGAAAACGTGCGTCAACTCACCGACGACGCAGGGGCACTGGGCGCACTCACGTCGAAATGGTCCGCTTTAGGGGCGGCTTTGAGGAGAGCGGTCAGAGCGCGCGCCTTGGCCGCGCCCTCCTCACCGCTCCCCCACATCACCGTACGGCCGTCCGACAGCCGCAGGGAAACGGAATCGTAGGACCGGACCTGGAGCGACCGGGTGTCACGGGCCACTTGCGCGGGCAGCGCGGCCCGTACCGCCGCCGCCTCGCGCAGCAGCCGGGTGACCGGGAAACGGGGCGAGACCGCCTTCGGATCCGGGGTCAATTCCAGCTGTGGAACGCCCCGGGGTGCATTCCTGACCGTGTCGAAACGCACGCCCTCGGCGTCGACTTCGGTGAAGTCCGCGCCCTTCTTCATGACCAGAACAGGCACACGTTCCGTGACTTTCACCTCGGCCGTGTGCGGCCACGATCGGGAGACCGCCACGGAATCGACGCGCGGCAGGGCCCGTTCGACGCGCGCCGCGACCGCACCGGTGTCCAGGGAGGCGAGCGGCGAGCCGAGCGGCACCCGCGCGGCGCCGGTCACCTGCTCCGAGGTCAGCACCCGGGCGCCGGTGACCTGGACCCGGGTGAGCCGCAGCCACGAGGAGCCGTAGAGGACCCAGAGGACGAGGCCGAGCAGCACAACCGCTCCGGCCAGTACGACGATCAGCCTGCGCAGGGGGACGCGCGGGCCGCCGGACCGCTCGCCACCGGGGCGGCCGGACTCCGACCGCGGCTGCCGCGCGTCGCGCTCGGCTGTGGTCGGTCCGGCCATATGCCCCTGCCTCTCGGTCGGTTGGGCCCGTGGGCCCGTGCCTCACACCTGGCGGTGCGCGGCGATCGCCTCGTACACCATGCCGACGAGCAGGTCGTCGGCGTCCCTGCGGCCGAACTCGGAGGCCGCGCGGGACATTTCGTACAGCCGGTGCGGATCGGCCAGTACCGGAAGGACGCTGTTCTGCACCCACTGGGGAGTCAGCTCCGCGTCGTCGACGAGGAGTCCGCCGCCCGCCTTCACCACCGGCTGCGCGTTGAGCCGCTGTTCACCGTTGCCGATCGGCAGCGGCACGTAGGCGGCGGGCAGCCCGACGGCGGAGAGCTCCGCCACGGTCATCGCGCCCGCGCGGCAGAGCATCATGTCGGCCGCGGCGTACGCGAGGTCCATCCGGTCCACGTACGGTACCGGGATGTAGGGCGGCATTCCCGGCATGTTGTCCACGTGCGGCATTTCGTTCTTCGGGCCGACCGCGTGCAGGATCTGGATGCCGGAGCGCTGGAGCACCGGGGCGACCTGCTGGACCACCTCGTTGAGCCTGCGGGCGCCCTGCGAGCCGCCGGAGACCAGCAGCGTCGGGAGGTTGGGGTCGAGGCCGAACGCGGCCCGCGCCTCCGGCCGCACCTTCGCGCGGTCGAGCATGGCGATGCTGCGGCGCAGCGGGATCCCGATGTAGCGGGCGCCGCGCAGCTTGCTGTCGGGGGTGGAGACGGCGACGGCGGCCGCATAGCGCGAGCCGATCTTGTTGGCGAGGCCGGGGCGCGCGTTCGCCTCGTGGATGACGATCGGAACGCCCAGCCGCTTGGCCGCGAGATAGCCGGGGAGCGCCACATAGCCGCCGAAGCCGACCACGCAGTCGGCCTTGGTCCGTTCCATGACCTGCTCGGCCGCCTTGATGGTGCCGCGCAGCCGGCCGGGCACCGTGATCAGCTCGGGCGTGGGCTTGCGGGGCAGCGGCACGGCGGGGATGAGCGCCAGTTCGTACCCCCGCTCGGGGACGAGCCTGGTCTCCAGGCCGCGCTCCGTGCCGAGCGCCGTGATCCCGGTGGTGGGATCGGCCCTGCGCAGCGCGTCCGCGAGGGCGAGCGCGGGCTCGATGTGGCCGGCGGTCCCTCCGCCTGCGAGTACGACATGCACCGAAATTCACCGCTCTCCGGACGGCCTCTGCTTGACGCGCCGTCTCATCGTCATCCATCTCAGCCCGCCCGGCCTCCTGCCGGGTGCGGACGCCCGCACGGCCAGAGCCGCCTTCGCCGCCGGCTCCTGCCGCGCGAAGGCGATCAGCAGTCCGACGGCGAACATCGTCGGAAGCAGGGCCGACCCTCCGTAGGAGAACAGCGGGAGCGGGACGCCCGCGATCGGCAGCAGGCCGAGCACGGCACCGATGTTGACCACGGCCTGGGCCGTGATCCAGGTGGTCACGCCTCCCGCGGCATACCTCACGAAGGGGTCCTCCGTGCTTCCGGCCACGCGGATACCCGCATAGCCTAGAGCCGCGAACAGGGCGAGCACCGACAGCGTCCCTGCCAGGCCCAGTTCCTCCCCGGTGATGGCGAAAATGAAGTCGGTGTGGGGTTCTGGCAGCTGGCCCCATTTCTCCACGCTGGCGCCGAGGCCCGAGCCGAACCAGCCGCCGCCCGCGAGCGCGTAGAGGCCGTGCACGGCCTGCCAGCACTGGTCGTCGGGGCCGAGGGCGCTCGCGCCGATGCAGTCGAGGCGGCCCATCCGGTTGGGGCTCGTCTTGACGAGCATGGCGCCGATGGCGAGCGCGACGCCGAGCACCCCGGCGAACAGCCGGGTGGGCGCCCCGGCGAGCCAGAGCAGGCCGAAGAGGATCGCGGTGAGGATGATCGCGGTGCCCAGGTCCCCGCCGAGCATGATCAGGCCGAGCAGGAAGAACGCGCACGGCACCAGCGGCACCAGCAGGTGCTTCCACTGGTTGAGCAGCCGCTTCTCCTGCTTGCGCGCGAGCAGGTCGGCGCCCCACAGGACGAGGGCGAGCTTGGCGAACTCGCTTGGCTGGAGCTGGAAGGCGCCGAAGCCGATCCAGTTCTGGTTGCCGTTGACCGACTGCCCTATCCCCGGCACCTGCACGAGCGCCATCAGGAAGACCGTCACGACCAGCAGCGGGTAGGCGAGCGCCCGGTGCAGCCTGACCGGCATGCGGGTGGCGATGAGCAGCAGGACGCCGCCGATCAGCGCGGCGAGGAACTGCTTGCGGAAGAAGTACGAGGCGGGCAGCGACAGTTCGAGCGCCTTGATCATCGAGGCCGAGTAGACCATCACGAGCCCGAGCACGATGATCAGTGAGGCGCTGCCGATGATCAGGTAGTACGCGGTGAGCGGGCGGTCCCAGGCGCGCCTGGCCTGTTCGTACCTCCTGCGC
>NZ_BAABEP010000041.1:0-62685 GCF_039540215.1 Streptomyces tremellae | reverse complement strand
GGCGGCGAGCGCGGCCTCGTCGAGGACCAGCGCGGGGCGCGCGTCGTCCATGAGGTCGAGGGCGACGGGCGGCGCCTGTGCCGCGTCGCGCGCGGCGGGGGCGAGGGCCGCGTACTCCTCGGGGCCGGCGGCGGGTGGCGGCACGCGCAGGTCGGTCAGCGTCGGGACGTACGCGGGCGGGCGCCGCGGCGGGGCCGGTATGCCGCCGTCCGCGCGCTCGGGCGTACCCGCGCCGGTGCCGGCCCCTTCGCCCCCTGCACCGTCCTCGTCCTCCTCGACGTCGACGCCGAAGTCGCGGGCGAGGCCCGCGAGGCCCTCCGCGTACCCCTGGCCGAGGGCGCGGATCTTCCAGCCGGTGCCGCGCCGGTAGACCTCGGCGAGCAGCAGGACCGTCTCGGTGGCCGCGGGCGGCGGGTGGAAGGTGGCGACGGTCGGCGGGGGCTCGCCGGGGCCGAGGACGGTGAGCACCGGCGCGGGCAGGCCGCCGAGGGGGACGCCGGGTTCCGCGGGGCTCAGCGCGAGCGTGACGCGGCTCGCCCCGGGCCGCAGCTTCCGCGGGTCGATGCGGACCGTGTCCGCGGCGGCGCCGGGGGACACCTCGACGCCGGGCGCGGACGGCTGGTTGAAGAAGACGAAGTCGGCGTCGCTCTCCACCGTGCGCTCGTCGCCCGTGACCAGGGCGGACACGTCGTAGGGTCCGGTGACGCGCAGGGTGAGCGCGCCGTCCGGCAGCTGCTGGTTTCCTCCGGGTGTCAACTCGGCCATGGTCGCCCCTCGCTGTACGGCGCTCTCTGTGCGGCACACCAGGGAATACGTGCCGGGGCCGTGCACGGTTCCGCCGGGTGCGCCGTGGACGGCGTGCGCTCACTGGGTAGGGTCGGCCGGTGGACAGTACACGGGGCGCGGGGGTGCGCTCGTTCGCGCGGCCGTGGCAACCGCCGACACGGATCGAGCGGGCGCTGCGGGCCATGCTCGGGGCGGACGACCGGGACGCGTACCTGCGCCTGCTCGCTGGGTGCGACCTCTTCCTCTACGTGCCGAAGGAGCAGGCGGACGCCGGGGGTTCGGTGCGCTGGGGCACGTGCAGGGACCGCAGGGGCGCGTGGTGCGTGGCCGTGCGCACGGCGGGGGCGCGGCTGCCGCGGCGCGCGCACGCGGTGGTGCAGCGCACGTCCCTGCGGGCGCTCGCGGAGCTGTGGCCCGACGGTCGTTTCGGGCTGTGCGTCAATCCGGGGACGCCCTCGGAGCGCACCTTCCCGGCCCGCCACCGCCACCGGCGGCACTGGCTGCGGGCCGCCGAGGGGGTGGGCGGCCGACGGGCGGTCCTGCTGACGAAGTACGGCGGCCCGACGGCGGGGCTGCTCGCGCAGGCCCTCGGCTGCGGTGCGCTGCTCGCGGTGCGCGACGGCGTGCTGTGGAACGAGATCGGCGACGTGTACGACGACTACGCGCTGGACGCGCGGGTGCTGCGCGCGTCGTGGGCCACCGCGACGCCCGCGCAGTGGCGCTCCCGGATGGACGCCCTGCTCACGACGCGGAGCGGCCCCGCGGGCCCGGAGTTCGCGCTGGGCGTGCGGCGGCGGCTCGCGGGCGCCGAGGGGGAGCGCGTGCCGCTCGACGTGTGGCGCGACGCCTGCGCGGCGGTTCTCGGCGCCCGGCGCGTACCGGAGGCTTCGCTCCTCGCGGTGCAGGGGGTGATCGGCAGGATCGTGCGGTACGAGGCGAGGTTCAGGGCCGACGGGATGCTGCCGCCCGACGGGTGGGTGCGCAGCACGGCGGCGTACGACTACGGGCGGGCCGTCGCGTTCGCGCGGCGGGGTCTCGGCGCGCGGCTGTGCGGCGGGCAGGAGGCGCGGGACGCGATCCTGCGGGCGGGCGCGCTCGCCGGGGCGCGGCACACCTCCTGGGCGGACTTCTCCGCCGGGTACGCGCTGGGGCGGGTGCTCGGGGTCGGCGCTGAGGAGTTCGGGCCCGCGTACGCGGCCGTGCTGGAGCCGCACCGGGTGCTGACGGCCGACCAGGAGAGCCCGTGGCGGACGCTGCCGTGGGAGTGAGCCGGCCGCGCGCCGCCGCGGCCGGTCCCCTCCCCCGCGCGTCCGCGCCCCCGCCCCGCCCGGTGCGCGGCGGGGCGGGGCGGGGCGTGGTGCTGCTTGCTACTTGCTACTTGCTGGGTGCGGCGTGCACGGCCGCCGCGTCGAGCAGCCCGACGCGGTGGTTGTACTGGACCGTGTAGAAGGTGCGGGCGCCGGTGACGACCGTGCCGCTGGTGGCGAAGTAGTCGTCCGTGCCGGTGGGCGGCCGGGTGGCCACGTACGCCTGGCCCTTGGGGACGCTGTACTTGCCGAGGGGCGCCATGGTGGACGGTGAGAGGTCCGAGGGGTACTCGGACGTGTCGGGGTAGGCGGCGCCGTAGACGCCCGCCGCGCCGCTGCCCGAGGGGGTGACGACCAGCGCGCCGGGTGCGCGGCTGGTGTTGCGGGCGCCGGGGTTGTGGATCCAGCCCTTGCGGCCCGCGTACCAGATCGCCGTCCAGTCGCCGCTGGCGCCCGCGACCACGTACTGCTGGCCCGCGGAGACCGTGCCGCCCCAGTCGGCGATGCCCGTGGTGCCGGCGCCGTCCGTGTGCAGGTACGGGTCGGCGACGAGCGGCGCGTCGGCCTTGGGCGCGGTGCGCACGTAGAGGAAGTTGGCCGGCGCGCTGCTGTCGTGGCACTTCTCGGTGGCGCCCGACGGGTCGTCCGCGGGGCAGACGGTGGAGGTCTGGACGTTGTCGGCGAAGGACGGCGTGATGGTGACCGCGGTGCCCGCGGGGCCCACGCCGTGCTTGCCGGGGGCCGGGTGGCCGAGCAGGGCCATGAAGCGGTTCCAGTCCCAGTAGGGGCCCGGGTCCCAGTGCATGCCGGCGACGGTGCCGTCGCCCGGCGCGGGCACGTTGTCGTGGCCGATGATGTGCTCGCGGTCGAGGGGGATGTTGTACTTCGCGGCGAGGTAGGTGACGAGGTCGGCGGTCTCCTCGTACTGCGCCTGGGTGTACCAGGTGGCGCCCTGGGCGGCGAAGCCCTCGTGCTCGATGCCGATCGAGTGCATGTTGAACCAGTAGTTGCCCGCGTGGAAGGCGATGTCCTTCGTCGGGACCATCTGGGTGACGGAGCCGTCGGACGCCTTCATCACGTAGTGCGCGGAGTCGCCGCCCGCCTTCTGGAACAGGTCGACGGCGTCCTGGTAGGAGGTCTCGGTGTCGTGGATGACGATGTACCTGATGGCCATGGAGTCGTCGGGGCGGTCCGCGACCTGGCCGTTGGAGGGCGCGGCGGCGATGAACCGGCAGGCGACCGTGTCGGGGCACTCGGTCGCCTGCGCCGCCGGAGCGCCCGGCGCGGGCGGCTTCGGGTAGGCCCTGGTGAGCTGGGAGGCCGCGGGCCGCAGCGCGGGCTGCCCGGCGAGGGCGACGCGCTGGCCCCCGTCGGCGGTGCGGCCTGCGCCGCGGCGCAGCGTGCCGTACACCCGCGCGGCGAAGGCGCCGGCGGTCGCGCGGTCGGAGGCCTGGCTGTAGCGGGCGACCGCGCCGTACCACTGTGCGGGGTCCGCCGGGGTGCCGCCCGTCAGCGCCTTCTCGTACGAGGCGAGGAGCGCGGCGCCGCCGCGGATGTTGGCGCGGGTGTCGGTGCGCAGCGCGGCGGCGGGAGCGCCGGTGAGGCGGGCGGCGGCGGTCAGCGTGTGCAGGGCGGGGTCAGCGGTGAACGCCCCGAGGTCGCCGCGGCCCGCGGCGCCCGCGCCGCCTGCGCCTGCCATCGCCGGGGTGACGTCGGTGAGGTTCATCGGGCCGTAGCCGCCGCCGGTGTTGAACTGCCCCTGGTGCGCGTCCCATCGGGACTCCTGGTACGCCACCGCGAGCAGGACGGGGGCGGGCACGTGGTACTCGGCCGCGGCGGCGGCGAACTCCGCCTGGCGGGCCGCGGAGGCGGGGCCCGGCGCGGCGGCAGCGGCGGGCAGGAAGGTGAGACACCCCGCGGCGAGTACACCGCTGGTGAGGGCCGCGAGGACGGACCCTCTCGGTCTGCGCTGGTGCATGTGGAGGACCTCTCGTGCACAGTCGGACAGGGTCTCGGGCGGGTTGCGGCGCCGTGCGCGGCCGGCCGTGGCCGGGGCCTGCCGCCGTCCGCCGCCTGGCACCCTACGCCGGGACCCGGCCGCGGGCCGTCCCCCTGCGCCGCGCGGTCGCGCCCCGCCACACGGACAGCAGAGGGGCCGTCACCGCGCGGGCCGAAAGGGCCAGGTGACGCGGGGCCGGGGGCCCGGCGGGGCACCGCGTGTGGGTCGGCGAAGGGCCCCGGCCGGCCGGGGCGGCCGGCCGGGGCGGCGGGGCCCGAGACAGCGCTCGCCGATCTGCCGGGCTGAGGCCGCGGCGGACCCGTCGAACGGCTGCGCGCCGAACTGGGCACCGGGCTCGGCATGGTGGACGACCCGGCGTGGTGGACGACGCAGGCCTCGCCGCGCCCGGCACGGAAAAACCCGCCCGCGCCGGAAGATGAACCCGCCCCCTCCGGTTGCACGTTGAACAAGTAAAGCCATCAAGTACACAAGTGGAAAGAAGTGGGCTGCACATGGCCACGACCACGACCACGACCGCACGCCGGGTGGTCATCATCGGCGGCGGCTACGCGGGCGTACGCCTGGCGCGCGACCTCGACACGGACGCGGACGTCACGCTGATCGACCTCAAGGAGGCGTTCTTCCACCGGGTCGCGTCACTGCGCGCGAGCTCCGACGACACCTGGACGTACGCGCCGTTCATACCGTACGACGGGCTGTTGGCGCGGGGGCGGGTGCTGCGCGACAAGGCCGTCGGCATCAGGACGGCGGAGCGGCAGGTGCTCCTCGCCTCCGGCGGCGTCGTCCCGTACGACGTGGTGGTGCTGGCGACCGGCGCCGACTACCAGGAGCCCGCGCGGTTCACCGGCGGCACCGTGGCCGAGGCCGCCTCCGCCTTCCACGGGCACCAGCGGCGGGCGGCGGGCGCCCGCTCGATGCTGGTGATCGGCGGCGGCCCCTCCGGGGTGGAGCTCAGCGCGGAGCTGCGCCGGGCCAACCCCGACGCGACGGTCACGCTCGCGCACTCGGGGAGCCATCTGCTCTCGCGGCTCGGCACCGGGCGGATGGGGCGCAGGGCCCGCGCCTGGCTGGAGGCGCACGACGTGCGCGTGCTGCTCAACACCCTGGTCTCCTCGGCGGGCGGCACCGGCAGCAGGCTGCGCGACCAGGCGGGCAGCCCGCTCGGTGCCGACGTGGTGTTCTGGACCACCGGGACCACCCCGAACACGCTGTGGCTGCGCCTCGCGGGCCACGGCGACTGGCTCGACGCCACCGGCCACGTCCGGGTGGACACGCATCTGAGAGTGCTCGGCCAACGGGACGTGTTCGCGATCGGCGACGTCAACGACGTGTCGGAGGCGAAGCTCAGCCCGAGCGCGCTCGCGCAGGGCGAAGCCGCCGCGCACAACATCCGCAGCCGGCTGCGGGGCGTGCGGCACAGCAGCGGCGCGCGCGCCTACCGGCCCGCGCCGGTCCGGGTGTTCTCGGTGCCGTTCGGTCCCGAGGGCGGCACCACGCTGCTGCCCGTGCTCGGCAGGGACGCCCTGGTGCTCGGCAACCGCGCGACCGCCAGGGTCAAGAGCAGGACCCTGATGCTCCCGGCGGTCCAGGGTCTGCTGGGGCACTCCACCGGCTGATCCGCGGGGGCCGGCTGGGGACGGGTCCCGCGCCGCCGTACCGTCCGGGGGATGAGACGTGCCCCACCGCGGCAGTGGCGTCCGCCACATGACGCACACTCCGGGCCGGTCACGGGAACGGTCACCATGTGCGGGTCGTCTCACTCGTAAGGGGCGAGCTGCATGCATGCGCCGGGCATTGATATAAAGCTCATATGACCGAGCACTTCCAGCTGGACCACCGCCGTCGCGGCGTGGTTCCGCGCGGGCTCGTCGTCCGGACGCTCTCCCCCGTGCACCCGGTTCCGGGCCGCACGAGCGCACCTCGGCTCCTGCCACGACCGGAGGGCCCCGCCGCGTGGGCTCCACGCCATGACAGCCGTCCGATCTGTTCCACGCGTCATCGGATGCCGCGATCCGCGCGGAGTGACTGACCCCCGTGGGCGCTCCCCCAGCGCTCGCGCCACTTCGCGATACGGTCGGTCCCGTGCCCGCGTCCATGCCCGCAGGCCGGCCGTCGTTCCCCGCAAGGACCGCACCGCGGTCCGACCGGCGATGTCGCATGCCTGCCCGCCCCAGCTTCCATCACGTGACCACTGCCGTCCCACGGACGGCTCCGTCACCGAGCCACGGCCTCAGCGGCCGGGGCCGCGTCCGTGGTGTCCAGGCGCCTTCGCGCCGCGACGACGGCGCCGCCCCCGCCCAGCAGACCGCGGCCCGGTGTGCCCGCCAGGCCAGGGAGTAGCAAGCCCCCATGCACCTTCTCGTCAAAGGGATCAAGCACCCGCTCACCGGTGAGGTCCTCGTCCCCAACTCCAAGTACCACGCGCACCGCGCGCTGATCCTCGCCTCGCTCGCCGACGGCGAGAGCCGTGTGCACGGGCTCTCCGACGCCCGGCACGTCGAGTACACCGTGCAGCTGCTGCGCGGCCTCGGTGTGAAGATCACACGCGACGGTGACACCTTCGTCGTGCACGGCCTCGGCGGGCGCTACAAGCCGCGCCGGGCGGCCGTGTCCGCAGGCAGCTCAGGCACGACGCTGTACTTCATGATCGGACTCGCCTCGCTCTCCGACCGCGACGTGGCGGTCACCGGGCAGAAGTACTTCAGGCGGCGTCCGGTCGGCCCGCTGCTGCGCGCCCTCGAACAGATGGGTGTGGGCGTGGAGTCGGCGGACGACTGCCCGCCGATCCAGGTGACGGGCCGCCGGCCGGCCGGCGGCCACGTCACCATCGCGGGCACCCTCTCGCAGTGGATCTCAGGGCTCATCCTGCTCGCGCCGTTCGCCACCGGGCACACCACCATCGAGGTGCAGGGCGAGCTGAACGAGCGTACGTACCTGGAGCTGACGGTCGCGATGATGCGGCAGTTCGGCCTTGAGGTCACCGTCTCCGACGACTGGCGCAGGTTCGACATCGAGCCGAACCAGGAGGCCCACCCGGTCGAGCTGACGCTGCCGCCCGACATCGGTTCCGCCGCGTTCGGCGTCGCCGCCGCCGCGCTGCACCCGTCCGACGTGCTGCTGCGCGGTATCACCTCGCTGGAGGGCGGGCCGGCCGACCACCCCGAGTTCCACTTCCTCGACATCGCACGCGCCATGGGCGTGCCGATGGAGGTGGACGAGTCGGCGGGCGGCGTCCGCATCCAGCAGGACCGCCCGATGCTCAAGGGCGTCGACATCGACTGCCGCGACGTGCCGGACATGCTGCCGATCCTCTCCACGCTCGGCACCTTCGCGTACGGCGAGTCGGTGTTCCGCAACATCGCCCACACGCGCCTCAAGGAGTCGGACCGCGCCGCCGCGATGCTCCAGCTCAACGCCATGGGCGGCGAGCTCGAACTGACCAGCGACACGTTGCGGGTGCGCGGCGTGGGCGGTCTCGTCGGCGCCAAGCTCTCGTCGTTCAACGACCACCGCGTGCTGATGTCCCTCGCCATCGCCTCCTCGCGGGCGAGCGGCCACTCCACGCTCACCTATCCGAACGCGTACCGGATCTCGTATCCGACCTTCCTCGACGCGATGAACACCCTCGGCGTGCCGATGTCGGTGGAGGAGGGCGCGGGCGCGGTCGGCAAGGCGAAGCCGCGCCGCCTGGAGCGCGAGGTCGCCAAGCCGGAGCTCGCGGCCGGGGTCACGCTGCCCGAGTGGCTGCGGCGGCGGGCGGAGGCCAGGCCCCACGACACCGCCGTGGTGGACGTGCGCTCCGACCACGACGAGATCGTCACCTGGGGCGAGCTGGCCGAGCGCGTGGAGCGCACCGCTGCGCTGCTGCTCGACCTCGGGGTGAAGCCGGGCGAGAACGTCGCCTACCAGCTGCCCAACCGGGTCGAGTTCGTGGTGCTCTCGCTCGCCGCGCTGCGCGTCGGCGCGGTGTGCTGCCCGGTCATCCCGTTCTTCCGCGAGCGCGAGGTCGGCTTCGTCCTGCGCCGCTCCAAGGCCCGGGTCCTCGTCGTCGCCGACGAGTACCGCGCCCGCCGCCCGGCGGACGAGGTGATCGGGCTGTCCGACGAGGACCGCGCCGCGGTCGAGCACGTGCTGGTGCTGTCGGCCACGGGCGGCCCCGCCGTGCTGCCCGACGCGGGCACGACCGGCCTGACCGTACGGGACTTCGACGCGGCGCTCGCCGCCACCGAGGTGGACCGGGCGGCGCTCGACGCGGTCGTGCCCACCCCGGACATGACGGCGCAGCTGCTGTTCACCTCCGGCACCACGGGCGAGCCGAAGGGCGTCACCCAGCCCACCGGCAACCTGGTGCGCGCCGCCTCCATGGAGATCAAGCACCTCGGCCTCGGCGCGCGGGACGCGATCTGGGTGCCGTCGCCGCTCGCCCACCAGACCGGGTTCCTGTACGGCATGGTGCTCGCGACGGTGCTCGGCGTGCCGCAGATCGTGCAGTCGGACTGGGACGCGGGGCGCGCCCTCCAGTCGCTCAACCAGCACGGCGCGACCTTCGTGCAGGCGGCCACGCCGTTCCTCTCCGACCTGGTCAAGGCGGTCGAGGAGAGCGGCGAGACGCCCCGCAACCTGCGGATCTTCGTGGCCACGGGCGCCCAGGTGCCGCGCGGCCTCGCGGAGCGCGCGGGCCGGCTGCTCGGCGCCGACGTGTGCGGCGCGTTCGGCACCACGGAGACGTGCCTCGGCGCGCTCTCCGCGCCGGGCGACGAGCCGGGCGAGCGCTGGGGCTCCGACGGCCGCGCGCTCGACGGCATCGAGCTGCGCATCACCGACGACGCGGGACGGGTGCTGCCCGCGGGCGAGGAGGGCAACTTCGAGCTGCACTCCCCGACCGTGTTCAGCGGATACCTGGACAGGCCCGACCTGACGGCCGAGGTCTTCACCGAGGACGGCTGGTACCGCACGGGCGACCTGGCGACGATCGACGCCTCCGGGTTCCTGCGCATCACCGGCCGGGTCAAGGACGTCGTCAACCGCGGCGGGGAGAAGATCCCGGTCGCCGAGGTGGAGCAGCTGCTGTTCGGCCACCCCGCCGTCGAGGACGTGGCGATCGTGGCCATGCCCGACGAGCGGCTCGGCGAGCGCGCCTGCGCCTTCGTGGTGTTCAGGGACGGTGCGACCCTGGAGTTCGGGGAGATGCAGCGCTACCTCGACGAGCACCAGGTGGCCAAGCAGTACTGGCCCGAGCGCCTCGAACCGGTCGACGCGCTGCCGCGCAACCCGATCGGCAAGGTGCAGAAGTTCGAGCTGCGTGCGCAGGCCCGCGGTCTGCGTCCGCACGACGCGCTGTAGACAATGCCCTCTGGCGCCGGGAGCGCGCCGCGTGCGGCGGCCGTGGGGACACGGCCGCCGCACGGGCGGCTCCCGCGCGGGATGGGCGCGGTGCCCGGCCGACGTCCGGCCTGGCACCCTCTCGGGAATGACGGAAGGCAGATTCAGCAGATGACCGACGACCAGCGGTTCCACCAGCTCAAGGCCCAGGTGGAGGAGTGGGTGGAGGGGCCCGGCGAGCGCTGGGCCGAGCGCATCGAGGAGACCGGGGAGGTCCCCGAGGAGCTGTGGACCGAGCTGAACGAGCTCGGGTTCCTGCGCGTGGCCGCGCCCAAGGAGTACGGCGGCCAGGGCCTCGGCTTCGCGCGCTGGATGGAGCTGATGGAGATCTTCTCCCGCTCGCACGGCTCCGTACGCATGATCGTGCACGTGGTCAACGGCATCTGGCGGTCCATGGACGGCCACGCGAACGACGACCAGCGCAAGCGCTTCGTGATCCCGTCCGTCACGGGCGAGATCAAGATCGCGTTCACGCTCACCGAGCCGGGCAACGGCACCGGCGCGGACATCACCACCTCCGTGGTGCGCGAGGGCGACACGTACTACCTGTCGGGCCGCAAGCACCTGATCACGTTCGGCGTGCGGTGTGACTACTACCTGCTGGCCGCGCGCGTCGAGGGCAGCACGGGCCACGAGGGCACCGTCGCGCTGCTGGTGCCGCGCGAGGCCGCGGGTGTCACCGTCGAGGACACCTCCAACACGATGGGCGTCACCGGCACCGACCACGCGTCGCTGGTCTTCGACCGCACCCCGGTCCCGGTCGATCACCGGCTCGGCGCGGAGGGCGAGGGCCTCGAGGTCTTCCTCGGCGGCTTCCTCACCCCCTCGCGCATCTCCGTCGCGATGAGCTGCGTGGGGCTCGCCGAGCGCGCGCAGCAGCTGGCCGTCCAGTACGCGGCGGGCCGTGTGACGTTCGGCAAGTCGCTGACCCAGCGCCAGGCCATCCAGTTCATGCTCGCCGAGAACCAGGCCGACATCGAGGCCGCCAAGCAGCTGGTGCTGCACGCGGCCCGCCGCTTCGAGGAGGGCGCGGACGACGCGTCGATGCAGTCCTCGATGGCGAAGATGCACGCCGTGACGATGCTGACGAACGTCACCGACAAGGCCCTCCAGGTGCACGGCGGCCTCGGCTACTGGAAGTCGCAGAAGATCGAGCGCGTGTACCGGGACGCCCGGGCGCAGCGCTTCGAGGAGGGCACCAACGAGGTGCAGAAGGCGGTCGTCTTCCGCGAGCTGCTCCAGCGCGCGAAGGCTGCCGGTACGAGCGAGAAGGAGACCGCCCGATGAGCGGCACGCAGGACGCCAGGAAGACCGAGCGGGTCTCGCTGATCACGGGCGCCTCGCGCGGCATCGGCCGCGCCCTGGCGCTGACCCTGGCCCGTGAGGGCGGCACGATCGCCGTCAACTACAAGAAGAACGCGGACCTCGCGGAGAAGACGGTCGCCGACATCGAGGAGGCCGGGGGCCACGGCTTCGCCGTCCAGGCCGACGTCGAGACCACCGAGGGCGTGCAGGCGCTGTTCGACGAGGTGGCGCGGCGCTGCGGGCGCCTGGACCACTTCGTGTCGAACGCCGCCGCGAGCGCGTTCAAGAACATCGTGAACGTCGGCCCGCACCACCTGGACCGGTCGTACGCGATGAACCTGCGGCCCTTCGTGCTGGGCGCGCAGGAGGCCGTGAAGCTGATGGACAAGGGCGGCAGGATCGTCGCGCTGTCCTCGTACGGCTCGATCCGCGCGTACCCGACGTACGCGACGCTCGGCGCGATGAAGGCCGCGATCGAGGCGTGGGTGCGGTACATGGCGGTGGAGTTCGCGCCGTACGGCATCAACGTGAACGCGGTCAACGGCGGTCTGATCGACTCGGACTCGCTGGAGTACTTCTACAACGTCAAGGGCATGCCGGACATGCAGGGCGTGCTCGACCGCATCCCGGCGCACCGGCCCGGCACCGTGCAGGAGGTCGCCGACACGATCAACTTCCTGCTGGGCGAGGGCTCCGGCTACATCACGGGGCAGACCCTGGTGGTCGACGGCGGTCTCAGTGTGGTCGCGCCGCCGTTCTTCGCGGACGCGGGCCCCGAGCTTCAGCTGCCGCCGCGTCCCACGCGGGAATCCTGACCTCGGGGACGCACTGAATCGGAGAGGGACTGCACGTGTTCGACCATGTCTTCCGGTCAGGTGCCATCGGCGGCCTGACGTTGCCGCACCGCATCGTCATGGGTGCCATGCACCTCAATCTGGAGGCCCTGGAGGACGGCGGGGCCGCGCTCGCCGCGTTCTACGCCGAGCGTGCGGGCGGCGGCGCCGCGCTGATCGTCACCGGCGGCACGGCGGTCTCCCCCGCGGGGGCCGGCGGTCCCGGGTACGGCATGGTCGGCGATCCCTCCCACCGCGCGGCGCTGCGCCGCGCCGCGGACGCGGTGCACGCGGCGGGCGGACTGATCGCGCTCCAGCTGTTCCACGCCGGGCGGTACGCGCTGCCCGGCGTGGCGGGCACGGACGGCGGCGCCCCGTTCGCGCCGTCGGCCGTGTACAGCAGGTTCTCCCGTACGACGCCGCGGGAGATGTCGGCGGACGACATCGCCGAGACCGTCGCGGACTTCGCGCGGGGCGCCGAGGCCGCCCGTGAACTCGGCTTCGACGCCGTCGAGGTGATGGGTTCCGAGGGGTATCTGATCAACCAGTTCACCGCGCCGCTGACCAACAGGCGCGAGGACGCGTGGGGCGGGGACGCCGAGCGGCGCCGCCGCTTCCCCGTCGAGGTGATGCGGGCCGTGCGCGCCGCGGTGCCCGGCTTCCCCGTGCTGTTCCGGATGTCGGGCGCGGACCTGGTGGAGGACGGCACACCGCCGCAGGACACCGCGGCGCTCGCGGTGGCGCTCGCCGAGGCGGGCGCCGACGCGCTCGCGGTGGGCGTCGGCTGGCACGAGTCGCCGGTGCCGACCGTGCAGGCGCAGGTGCCCGAGGGCACCTGGGCGGTGTTCGCGAAGGACGTGAAGCGCGCGCTGCGCGGCGCGGGCCACGGCGCGGTGCCGGTGATCGCCTCCAACCGCTTCAACCGGCTCTCGCAGGCCGACGAGGTGCTGGCCGGCGGCGAGGTGGACTACGTCGCGATGGCCAGGCCGTTCCTCGCGGATCCGGCGATCGTGGCCACGTCGCGCGCGGGCCGTGCGGAGGCGGTGGACCTGTGCATCGCCTGCAACGAGGCGTGCATCGACAGGTCGTTCGGCACCGAGCGGGTGTCGTGCCTGGTCAATCCGCGGGCCGGGTACGAGGCGGAGTTCGCGGCCACGGCCGCCCCCGGCGCCTCGGCGCGGCGCAGGTACGCCGTCGTCGGCGCGGGCATCGCGGGACTCCAGGCGGCCCGCACCCTGCTGGCGCTCGGCCACGAGGTCGAGGTCTTCGAGGCGGGGGCCGAGCCCGGCGGCCAGTTCCGGCTCGCCGGGCAGGTGCCCGGCAAGCGCGACTTCGCCCAGACCGTGCGGCACCATGTGGCCGAACTCGCAGAGCACGGCGCCGTGTTGCACCTCAATCACCGTATCGGCCACAAGGACGCGGCGCTGCTCGCGGCCTTCGAAGGGGTGGTGCTCGCCTCCGGTGTGCTGCCGGTGCGGCCGGCGCTGCCGGGGCTCGCCCTGCCCCATGTGATCGACTACGCACAGGCGTTCGCCGACCCGGACGCGCTGGGCGAGCGGGTGGCGGTGATCGGCGGCGGCGGTATCGCCGTGGACCTCGCGCACCTGCTGACGGCGGGCCGCGCGGCCACGTCGACGCCGGAGGAGTTCCTCGCGGCGCACGCGGTGACGGGCGGCTCGCCGTCCGCCGCGCCCGCGCGGCCGGCCCGCGCGGTGACGGTGATGCGGCGCGGCGGCCGGGTCGGCGCGGGCATCGGCCCGAGCACCCGCTGGGTCGCCATGGCCGAACTGCGCGCTGCGGGCGTGGAGACGCTGGTCGGTGTGGAGTACGAGGAGATCACCCGCGAAGGCGTGGTGGTCAGGGACGCCGAGGGCGGGCACCGGCTGGTGCGGGCCGACCATGTGGTGCTCGCCGCGGGCCAGGAGCCCGAGCGGGACGCCCGGCACGCGCTGCTGCGGGCCGGTGTGCCGTTCGAGGCGGCGGGCGGGGTGACGGGCGCCGACCGGCTGAACGCGGTGCGCGCCACCGCCGAGGGGCTGCGGGCCGCGCACCGGCTGGTGGCCAGGACCTCGGGCAAGGCTGCTGCGCCCGCCGAGGCCGCCGCCCCCGGCGCCGTGCGGGCGGGGCCGGACGGTACCGGTTCGGCAACGGCCGCCGTCACACCGACAGGCCGAAACGGGATGGAACCGGCAAACGAGGCGTGCACCAACGCGACAGCGGGGGCGTGTGGGACATAAGGCGCGTACCAGGCGGGCATATCGCGCGGTGTCCGGAACTTTTATCGACAACGGCCGGAATGAGGTTCAAGGTTTGGCAGGCCCATGCCTGGCACTCCGGAGCCGAGCAGGAGGAGCGCAGTGAGCAATCAGCAAGTGGTGGTGACGGGCTTCGGCGCCCTCACCCCCGTCGGCAACGACCGGGAGAGCACCTGGCAGGCGCTCCTCGCGGGCAAGTCGGGTATCGGACCCATCACGCGGTTCAACGCGACGGGCATGCCGACGAGCATCGCGGGCGAGGTCACCGGCTTCGACCCGTCCGAGCTGCTCGACCGCAAGCGGGAGCGCCGCTCGGCACGCTTCTCCCAGCTGGCGATCGCCGCGGCCCGCGAGGCCGCGCAGGACGCCGGCCTCACCATCGGCGAGGACGGCGTCGAGCCGGGCCGCGTCGGTGTGGTCGTGAACAACGCGGTCGCGGGCATGGACGGTGTGGAGAACGCCGTGGACACCATGCACAGCGATCCGCGCAAGGTGAACCCGTACTTCGTCTCGTCGGTCATCCCCAACATGCCGGCCTGCGAGGTCGCCATCGACCTCGGCATCAAGGGCCCGGTCACGGCGAGCGCGCTGGCCTGCGCCTCCGGCGTGTACGCACTGGTCGAGGCGCGCAGGCTGATCCTGTCGGGCGAGGCCGACGTGGTGATCGCGGGCGGCACGGACTCGGCGATCACCCCGGTGATGTTCAGCGGCCTGTCCACCATGGGCGCGCTGTCGCGCCGCAACGACGACCCGACCCACGCGAGCCGTCCCTTCGACGCGGACCGTGACGGCTTCGTCTTCGGCGAGGGCGCCGTGGTGTGCGTGCTGGAGTCGGCGGAGCACGCCAGGGCGCGCGGCGCCCGCGCCTACGCGGAGGTCGCGGGCGGGGCCCTGACCTCGGACGCGTTCCACGTCTCCGCACCCGACCCGAGCGGCGAGGGGGCCATGGAGGCCATGCGCGGCGCGCTGCGCGCCTCCGGCACGGACGCGGGCGACATCGACTACATCTGCGCGCACGGCACCAGCACCCGGATCAACGACCTCACCGAGACGCGGGCGATTCGCGAGGTGTACGGGTCGCATGCGTACGATCTGACCGTCAGCTCGCCCAAGTCCATGGTGGGCCACCTCATCGGGGCCGCGGGCGCGCTCTCCGCGATGGTGTGCGCGCTCGCGATCAGGGACGGCGTGGTGCCACCCACGATCAACCTGGACACCCCCGGCGAGGAGTGCGACCTCGACTACGTGCCGCACACCGCCCGCCAGACCGACGTGCGTGCCGCGGCGGTCAACGCGTTCGGCTTCGGCGGCCAGAACTGCGTGGCCGTGCTGCGCGCGGTCTGACCGCAGCCGGGGCCGCAGAAGGCTCCCCGAGAGGAACAGCATCATGAACAACCCGGACCCCGCGGCGGCCCCCGGCTACGACCCGGCCGCCTACCGCGCCGTGTTCGAGAACCGGTTCACCTACTGGGCCGGCTTCTCCCGCAACACGCACCGGTACGCCCGCTCCACCGCCCTGCACGACCCCGCGTCCGGACGCACCTGGACGTACGCGGAGCTGGGCGCCGAGGTGGAGCGGCTGGCCGCGGGGCTCGCGGCGTCCGGGGTGCGGGCGGGCGACCTCGTCGCGTACCAGCTGTTCAACACGCCGGAGTTCGCGCTGCTTTACCTGGCGACGCAGCGGCTCGGCGCGGTCGGCTCGCCGGTCAACTTCCGGCTCGCTCCGGGTGAGACCGCGCACGTGCTGACGAGCGGCAAACCGCGCGCCTTCGTGTACGACACGGCCGTCGCGGAGAACGCGGGCCGGGCGCTCGCCCTCGCGGGCCACCGGCCGGATCTTGTGGTGCACGTGGCGTCGGGGGACCCGGGCGACGCGCCGCTCGCGGACTCCGTCCCCTTCGGGGAGCTCGCGGCCAGGGGCGAGGGCCGCGCCCCGCTGCCCGAGCCGTCCGGCGGGATCTACGCGGAGACCACCCGCCTGTACACGTCGGGCACCACGGGCATGCCCAAGGGCGTGCCGCTGAACAACGCCACCGAGGTGCTCTCCGCGCACGACGTGATCATGCACTTCCCGCTGTCGCCCGAGGACCGCACGCTCAACATGACGCCGTGGTTCCACCGCGGCGGCCTGTACGCGGGCGGGCCGAACCCGGTGTTCTACACCGGCGGGGAAACGGTCCCGCTGCGCCACTTCGACGCCGACACGGTGCTCGACCTGGTGCAGGAGCGCGGTATCACCTTCCTGATCGGCGCGCCGACCAACCTGGAGCGGCTCGCGGACGCGCAGGAGGCGAAGCCCCGCGACCTGTCGTCGCTGCGGGGCATCGTGACGATGGGGGCGCCACTGGACCGGGCCGCGTGCCTGCGCTACCAGAGCGTCCTCACCGAGCGGATCTTCAACGGGTACGGCACGACGGAGGCGTTCTGGAACACCTTCCTGCGCCCCGCCGACCTGCCGGACCACGCGGGCAGCGCGGGCCGCGCCTCGACCGACGACGACGTGGCCGTGGTGCGGGTGTACGAGGGCCGCCGGGCCGCCCCCGACGACCTGGCGGCCAAGGACGGCCAGGAGATCGGCGAGGTCATCGTCCGCTCCCCCAAGTCGGGCTACGGCTACACGGGCCGTCCCGACGAGGAGGCGGCGAACTTCCGCGACGGCTGGCTGTACATCGGCGACCTCGCCACCTGGGACGCGGACGAGTACGTGACGATCGTGGGCCGCAAGGACGACATGATCCTCTCCGGCGGCGAGAACGTGCACCCGGTGCAGGTAGAGGAGGTCCTCGCGGAGCACCCCGGCGTGGCGGACTCCGCCGTGGTGGGGCTGCCCGACCCGGAGTGGGGCCAGCTGGTCACCGCGTACGTGGTACGCAAGGACCCCGCGCTGACGGTCGCCGACTGCGAGAAGCACTGCCGCGCGCACCCGATGCTGGCGGCGTACAAGCGGCCGCGCGCGTACCGGTTCGTGGACGCGCTGCCGACCACCGCGACCGGCAAGAAGATCCACTACCGGCTGCGCGAGCAGGTGGCGGCGGACGCGGCGGCCGGGCTGATCGAGCGCGTCGCGCGCTGAGACGGCCGCCGGGGAGCTGGGCAGGGGGCCGGGGCGGTGTGCCGTCCCGGCCCCGCCGCTACTGCACCCGCGCCTTCGGCGGGGTGCTGCCGCTGGCCAGCGGCGACCTGGCGAGCTCCATGCACCCCGCGGCGATCAGCCCCACGGCGATCAGCTGGGGCACGAGCCACCAGCCGGTGCGGATGGTCTCGCCGAACAGGGTCACGCCGTACGTGATGCTGATCAGCGCGTCGCCCAGGGTCAGCATGGGCTGGGAGGCCACCAGCGAACCGGCCTGGAGCGCGTTCTGCAGCAGGAACAGCGCGCCCACGCCCGCCACCGCCGTGCCGTACAGCTGCCAGGAGGCGAACAGCTTCACGATGCCGTCGCCGTCTTCGAGCCGTGCCATGGCGTCCTTCATGAGCGCCGCGGTCAGCGCGTAGCTGCACGCGGCGGCGAGGCCGAACAGCGCGGCCCTGGTGTTGCCGTGTGCGCGCTGCGCGAAGCCGATCAGGACCGCCTCGAAGAGGACCGTGCCGATCAGCGCGGGGACCCAGGAGAGGCCGCGGACGGTCTCCGAGCCGCCGCCGGGCGCCGCGCACGCCATGCCGAGCGCGAGGCCGCAGGTGACGGCGGCCACGCCGTACCAGGCGGTGCCGGGGAGCCGGGAGCGGAAGACGTACCCGGCGATGAGCAGTGTCGACGGCAGCTCGATCACGAAGATCGGCTGCACGACGGCGATCGGGCCCGTGGCGAGCGCGACCGCCTGGCAGACGGCCGCCACGATCACCATGCAGATGCCCGCGAGCCACACCTTCTTCCTGAGCAGCTGCCGGATGAGGGAGAGGTGCAGCGCGTCGCTGTCGGGGACCGTGGCGGCGGCGCGGCGCTGGAGCACCGAGGCTGAGCCGTTGCTGATGGCCGTCAGCACGGCGAAGAGGACACTGATCACCTGACCATTTTGCGTGTACATGGGGTGGAGATCGAACGCAGGGGCACGCGGGGCGGCCCCCGGGCCCGGCGGACGCCGCCCCGCTGCGCGCGCCGGGCACCGTAGGCTTCCGGTGTGGCGCGCAGAAACCGGACCCCGGCCTCACCGCTTCCGCAGCGCGACGGTGTCGACGCGGTGCGGGTGCGGCTGCCCGCCGACCCCGGGGGCCGCTTCGAAACGGTGGGCGAGCACCTGGCGGCACGCTACGGGCCGGCCGCGGGGGTGGAGCGGATCGAGGAGATGGTGCGGGAAGGCCGCTTCGTGACGGCGGAAGGGCGCCCGATCACCCGGGCCACGCCGTACGCGCCGGGTCTGCACCTGTGGTTCCACCGGGACGTGCCGCGGGAGCGTCCTGTGCCCTTCCCCGTCGGCGTGGTCCACCGCGACGAGCGGCTCGTGGTCGCGGACAAGCCGCATTTCCTCGCCACCACCCCGCGCGGCGGGCATGTGCGCGAGACGGCGCTCGCGCGGCTGCGGCGCGACCTCGGGCTGCCCTCGCTCCAGCCTGCGCACCGCCTCGACCGGCTGACGGCGGGGCTCGTGCTGTTCGTGGCGCGTCCGGCGGACCGCGGCGCGTACCAGCGGCTGTTCGCCGAGCGCCGGGTGCGCAAGGAGTACGAGGCGGTGGCCGCGTACGACCCGGCGCTGCCGCTGCCGCGCACGGTGCGCAGCCGGATCGAGAAGGAACGCGGGGTGCTGCGGGCGTACGAGGTGCCCGGCGCGCCGCCCAACAGCGAGACGCTCATCGAGCTCGCGGCGCTCGGCGGCGGTCTGGCCGGCTACCGGCTCGTCCCTGCGACCGGACGCACCCACCAGCTGCGCGTCCACATGAGCGCGCTCGGGCTGCCGCTGCTGCACGACCCGCTGTACGCGCGGGACGCCCGTCCCGACCGCAGTGCACCGGACGAGGCCGGCGAGGACTACCGGAGGCCGCTCCAACTCCTGGCCAGGCGCCTGGAGTTCACGGACCCGCTGACGGGCGAGGAGCACCGGTTCACCAGCGGGCTGCGGCTCGCCCACTGGCCCGGGCGGTGAGGCCCGGTCCCACGCGGGCGGCCGTACCGCTCGTGTGGGACCGGTGGGCGCGGCTCAGTGGCCGCGGGCGATCCACTCCTGGAGGTGGGGCGCCTCCTCGCCGATGGTGGTCGCCTCGCCGTGGCCGGTCCTGACCACCGTGGCGGGCGGCAGGGCAAGCAGGCGCTCCCTGATGGACTCGACGATCGTCGGGAAGTCCGAGAAGGAGCGGCCGGTGGCGCCGGGACCGCCCTTGAAGAGGGTGTCCCCGGTGAAGACCGTGCCGAGGTCGGGCGCGTACAGGCAGACCGCGCCCGGCGCGTGGCCCGGGGTGTGCAGCACGGTGAGGTCCGTGCCCGCGACGGTGATGACCTGGCCGTCGGCCAGTTGCCCGTCCGGCGCCTCGCCGGGGTGGGTGAGCTTCCACAGCGGCAGGTCGTCCGGGTGCAGCAGGACCGGGGCGCCGGTGGCCGCGGAGAGGGCGGGGGCGGCGTCGACGTGGTCGCTGTGCGCGTGGGTGCACACCACGGCCTTCAGCGTCCGCCGGCCGACCGCCGCCTTGATCGCCGCGGCGTCGTGGGCCGCATCGATCACGATCGCCTCGGTGTCGTCGCCGACGATCCACACGTTGTTGTCGACGTCCCAGGTACCGCCGTCGAGCGAGAACGTCCCCGAGGTGACGAGGTGGTCGATGCGGGCCCCCATCACAGCTCCACCACGGAGCGCAGGACGTCGCCCTCGTGCATGCGGGCGAACGCGGCCTCCACGTCGCCGAGTCCGATGGTCTCGGTGACGAAGGCGCCCAGGTCGATGCGGCCCTGCCGGTGCAGGTCGATCAGCATCGGGAAGTCGCGGGAAGGCAGGCAGTCCCCGTACCAGGAGGACTTCAGCGAGCCGCCGCGCCCGAAGACGTCGAGCAGCGGCAGCTCGATCTTCATCTCCGGCGTCGGCACGCCGACCAGGACGACGGTGCCGGCCAGGTCGCGTGCGTAGAAGGCCTGTTCGTAGGTCTCGGGGCGGCCGACCGCCTCGATCACCACGTCGGCCCCGAAGCCGCCCGTCAGCTCGCGGATCGCCTCGACGGCGTCCTCGGACCGGGAGTTGACGGTATGGGTGGCGCCGATCTCCCGCGCCTTGGCGAGCTTGCGGTCGTCGACGTCGACCGCGATGACCTTGGCGGCGCCCGCGAGGCGCGCGCCGAGCACCGCCGCGTCGCCCACGCCGCCGCAGCCGATGACGGCGACCGAGTCTCCCCGGCCCACCGCGCCGGTGTTGATGGCCGCGCCGATCCCTGCCATCACCCCACAGCCCAGCAGGCCGGCGACCGCGGGCGACACCTCGGGGTCCACCTTGGTGCACTGGCCGGCCGCCACCAGCGTCTTCTCGGCGAACGCGCCGATGCCCAGGGCGGGCGTCAGCTCGGTACCGTCCTCCAGCGTCATCTTCTGCCGGGCGTTGTGCGTGTCGAAGCAGTACCAGGGGCGCCCGCGCAGGCAGGCGCGGCACTGGCCGCACACCGCACGCCAGTTGAGCACCACGAAGTCACCCGGCTCGACCTCGGTGACGCCCTCGCCGACGGACTCCACGACGCCCGCGGCCTCGTGCCCCAGCAGGAACGGGTAGTCGTCGTTGATGCCGCCCTGCTTGTAGTGCAGGTCGGTGTGGCACACCCCGCACGCCTGGATCCTCACCACCGCCTCCCCGGGGCCCGGGTCCGGCACCACGATGGTCTCGATCCGCACCGGCTCGTTCTTCCCCGGTGCCACCACACCCCGCACGCGCTGCGCCATGCCAGACCCGCCTCTCCTCACCGCGGCCGCCACCCCTGGCGGCACGGAACGATCTCGTCCACAGGTGAGTATGGCGCGCCCGCACCGCTCAGGGCGCCAGGACGTCGAGTTCCTCCAGGGCGCCGACGGTGATCCGCCGGGTCAGCTCCTCCGCGCGGTCCGCGCGGCCCTCGCGTACCGCCTCGGCGACCTGGACGTGCAGGGTGACGGCGGCCGGGTCGGGGTCCTCGAACATCACCTGGTGGTGGGTGCGGCCCGCGAGGATCTCGGCGACGACGTCGCCGAGGCGGGCGAACATCTCGTTGCCCGACGCCGTCAGCACGATGCGGTGGAAGGCGACGTCGTGGACCAGGTACTCCTCCAGGCGGCGGCCACGCGAGGTGGCGACCATGCCGAGGGCGCGCTCGGTGAGGCCCGCGCACTGCTCGGGGGTGGCGTGGCGGGCGGCGAGCCCCGCGGCGACCGGTTCGACGGCGGAGCGCAAAACCGTCAGCGAGCGCAGCTGGCGCGGCCGGTCGGCGCCTGCGAGGCGCCAGCGGATCACGCGGGGGTCGTAGACGTTCCACTCGTCGGCCGGGCGCACGGTCACACCGACGCGGCGCCGCGAGGCGACCAGGTGCATGGACTCCAGGACGCGGACGACCTCGCGGACGACCGTGCGCGACACGTCGAAGTCCCTGGCGACCTCGTCGGTGCGTACGACGCCGCCCTGCGGGTATTCGCCGGCGGTGATGGCGAGGCCGAGGGCGTCCAGGACGCGGCTGTGCTGACCTCGGCCTTCTTCGCTCATGGCCCCAGCTTACGGTGCGTACGCCGCATCTCACGCAAAAAAATAAGTACTACGTTTGCATCACGCTCTCTTGATTACGTCATACCTGATGGGGTTCAGTGACGCGACACAACGTTGCCGACGAAGACAGCGAGGCAGGCATGCACGGCCCCCACGTAGTGGTGGTGATGGGCGTAGCGGGCACCGGGAAGACCACGGTCGGCCCCCTGGTGGCCGAGGCGCTCGGCGTTCCGTACGCCGAGGGCGACGCGTTCCACCCGCCGCGCAACATCGCCAAGATGACGGCGGGGCAGCCCCTGGACGACGAGGACCGCTGGCCGTGGCTCGACGCCATCGGCCGCTGGGCGCACGAACGGGCGGGCTACGGGGGCGTCGTGAGCTCCTCGGCCCTCAAGCGCGCCTACCGCGACCGGTTGCGGGCCGCCGCGCCCGGCGTGGTCTTCCTGCACCTCACGGGCGACCGTGAGCTGATCGGGAAGCGCATGGCCGAGCGCAAGGGGCACTTCATGCCGTCCACGCTGCTCGACTCGCAGTTCGCCACTCTCCAGCCGCTGGCCGAGGACGAGCGGGGCGTCGCAGTCGACGTGTCCGGTACCCCCCACGAAATAGCCGAAAGGGCTGTAGCCGCGCTGCGCGCGCTGCCCGGGATGTAGAAGGAAGCACCCATGACCGGTCTCAATGTCGAGATGCTGGCTGCCGCAGATCCCCCGCTGATCTCCTCGGCGGGCGACGCGCAACTGGGTATCGCCGTCCTCGTCGGAATCGCCGTCCTCGTCGTCCTCATCACCGTCTTCAAACTCCACGCGTTCCTCGCGCTGACCCTGGGCTCGCTGGCCCTCGGCGCCACGGCGTCCGCGCCGCTCGACAAGGTGATCACCAGCTTCTCCACCGGGCTCGGCGCCACGGTGGCGAGCGTCGGCGTGCTGATCGCGCTCGGTTCCATGCTGGGCAAGCTGCTCGCCGACTCCGGCGGCGCCGACCAGATCGTCGACACCATCCTCGCCAAGGCGGGGCGCAGGTCGATGCCGTGGGCGATGGTCCTGATCGCGGCGATCGTGGCCCTGCCGCTGTTCTTCGAGATCGGCCTCGTGCTGCTGATCCCTGTCGTGCTGCTGGTCGCCAAGCGCGGCAACTTCTCCGCGATCCGGATCGGCATCCCGGCGCTCGCGGGCCTGTCCGCGATGCACGGCCTGGTCCCGCCGCACCCGGGACCGCTCGCCGCGATCAGCGCGATCCACGCGGACCTGGGGATCACACTGGCGCTCGGCCTCGTGGTGGCCGTCCCGACGGTGATCATCGGCGGTCCGCTGTTCTCCAGGTACGCCGCGCGCTGGGTGGACGTCACCCCGCCGGAGAGCATGGTCCCCGAGCGGCCCTCGGACTCCCTCGACAAGCGCCCCGCCTTCGCCGCGACCGTGTGCACCATGCTGCTCCCGGTCGCGCTGATGCTGGTGAAGGCGCTGGTGGACATCGTCGTCGACGACGCGGCCAACACCGGCCAGCGGGTCGCCGACGTGATCGGCAACCCGCTGATCGCGCTGCTGATCGCGGTGATCGTCGGGCTGTTCACGCTGGGCCGCGCGGCCGGGTTCGGCCGGGAGAAGCTCTCGGTGCTGCTGGAGGAGTCGCTCGCCCCGATCGCCGGCGTGATGCTGATCGTGGCCGCGGGCGGCGGCTTCAAGCAGGTGCTGGTCGACGCGGGCGTGGGCCAGATGATCCTGGACGTCACCAAGGACTGGTCGATCCCGTCGCTGCTGCTCGCCTGGCTGATCGCGGTCGCCATCCGCATCGCGACCGGCTCGGCCACCGTGGCGACGATCTCCGCCGCGGGTCTCGTGGGCCCGCTCTCGCAGGGCATGTCCACCACCCACGTGTCCCTGATGGTGCTTGCGGTCGGCGCGGGCTCGCTGTTCTTCAGCCATGTCAACGACGCCGGGTTCTGGCTGGTGAAGGGGTACTTCGGGATGGATGTCGGCCAGACGGTCAAGACCTGGTCGGTGATGGAGGGCATCCTCTCGGTGGTCGGCCTCGGCTGCGTCCTGCTGCTCTCGCTGGTCGTCTAGCCGGGGACCTGCCGGCCCGCGGTGCGGTGCGGCCGGTCCGCGTACGGAAAGCCGTGCGCGCACCGGCCGCCGCATGGACGGCCGGGTGGCCGCCCGGCGGATCAGCGGTCCGCCTCCCGTACCTCTGCCGCGCGCTCCGCGGCCATCTCGTCCTCCCACTCGGAGTGTTCGCGCCGCGCCCAGGCCCGCCCCACCGAGCCGGTCCGCATGCCGCGACGCGCCTCCGGATCCTTGAAGGCCATGCCGATGTGCCCGAACAGCACGATGCCGACGGCGAGCGCCAGCCAGTCGTGGATGAACGTGGCACTCGTGCGCGAGACGAGCGGCAGGAGGCCGGTGAACCACATCAGCAGCCCGGTGAAGATCATCAGGAGGGTGGCGCCCGCGAGCCACGACGCGTAGATCTTCTGCCCGGCGTTGAACTTGCCCGCGGGCCGCGCGCCCGCCCAGTTCCACCGCCTGCGCACCGCGCGCAGCCACTCCCTGTCGTACGGCGCGAAGCGGTTGATCCGCTCCAGGTCGCGGCGCAGGGCCCGCGAGGCGAGGCCGGCGAGGAACGGCGCGGGCAGCAGGATCCCCGACCACTCGTGGACCGTCACCACCAGGTAGCGCCGGCCGATCAGCTCCGCGAGCTGCGGTACGTACAGGAAGGCGGCGGAGCCCACGCACAGGAGCATCAGCCAGCTCGTGGTGCGGTGCACGAGCCGCTCCGCGCGGCTGAAGCGCCGGATGCCGCCGGATGCCGCCGCGTCAGACGGTCGGCCTGTCGTCGCGGCCGTTCGACCTGCCGACCCATCCGTCGACGTCATAGCCGTACTCCTCCCAGTAACCGGGCTCCACCTTGTCGGTGACCGATATGCCGGAGAGCCACTTCGCCGACTTGTAGAAATACATCGGGGCCACGTACAGCCTGACCGGGCCGCCGTGGTCCTTGGTGATGGGTTTGCCCTGCATCCGCAGCGCGACGAGCACATCGTCCCTGCGCGCCTGCGAGAGCGTCAGGGACTCGCTGTACGTCCCGTCGAAGCAGGTGAAGCGGAGGGCGCGGCCCTCGGCCCTGACCCCGGCCGCGTCGAGCAGGTCCGAGACCCGCACGCCCTCGAACGGTACTTTCGGCACCCGCCAGCCGGTGACGCACTGCACGTCGAGGTCGGTGCGCACCTGGGGCAGCGCCTTCAGCTCTGCGAGGGTGTACGAGCGGGGGCGCTCGACGAGGCCGCCGACCGCCAGCCGGTAGGTGGCCGCGGTCTTCGTGGGGACCGAGGCCGCCACGTTGTAGAAGCGGAAGCCGCCGCCGTTGGGCAGCAGGTTGCTGATCCCGGTGGGGTCGACCTGGGAGGCGGCGCCGAGGAACTTCTCCAGGCCGCTTTGGAGGTAGGGGGCCGCCGCGAGGCCGCCCGCGCCGAGGGCCAGCGTCCCCAGCAGCACCCGCCGTCCCACGGCAGGGCCCTTGCGGCCCGTGGCCGCCCCCTCGTCTTCGCCGGGTCCGCCGCCCGGCCGGCTGTCTCCGTACTCGTCGTTCACTCCCCCGATTCAACACCCGCGGGGGCCCGGCGCACGGCCCGTGGCCGGGGACGTCAGACTTCCGTAAACAGTTGGCCGCGGGGGTCCGCCGCGCCTCAGGCCGTGGCCCGTGCGGCGGCGCGGCCCGCGGCGCGGCCCGAGAACAGGCAGCCGCCGAGGAAGGTCCCTTCGAGCGAGCGGTAGCCGTGCACACCGCCGCCGCCGAAGCCCGCCGCCTCGCCCGCCGCGTACAGGCCGGGCAGCGGGTCGCCCGCCGCGGTCAGCACGCGGGAGGACAGGTCGGTCTCCAGGCCGCCGAGCGACTTGCGGGTGAGGATGTGCAGCCG
The DNA here is from genome assembly GCF_039540215.1 of Streptomyces tremellae. Lineage (NCBI taxonomy): Bacteria > Bacillati > Actinomycetota > Actinomycetes > Kitasatosporales > Streptomycetaceae > Streptomyces > Streptomyces tremellae. The sequence goes on along the minus strand of NZ_BAABEP010000041.1, from coordinate 37,247 downwards.
CACGGCGACGAGCGGGCCCGCCGCGGGGTCGAGCATGCGGTGCGGCGGCGCGGTGCGGATCAGCCGGTCGCCCCAGAACCTGCGGGCCCCGCGCAGCGCCGTGATCTGGAGGTCCTTGGTGTAGGGGTTGGTGACCTCGCGGTCGCGTGCGACGATCTCGCGGCGCAGCTCTGCCGCGTCGATCAGCGGTTCCTCCGTCAGGTTGTTCATGCCCTTGACCAGGGTCGCGAGGTCGCGCGACACGACGAAGTCGGCGCCCTTGTCCATGAACGCCCGCACCGGTCCCGGCACGTCGGCGCGTGCGCGGTCGAGGACGCCGCGCACGGACCGCCCGGTGAGGTCGGGGTTCTGCTCGGAGCCGGAGAGCGCGAACTCCTTGCCGATGATGCGGCGGTCGAGCACGAACCACGTGTACTCGTACCCGCTGCGCACGATGTGTTCGAGGGTGCCGAGCGTGTCGAAGCCGGGGAACAGCGGTACGGGCAGCCGCCGGCCCCGCGCGTCCAGCCACAGCGAGGAGGGCCCCGGCAGGATGCGGATGCCGTGTCCCGGCCAGATGGGGTTCCAGTTCTGGATCCCCTCGGTGTAGTGCCACATGCGGTCGCGGTTGATGTGGTGCGCGCCGGCCTCCTCCGCGATGCCGAGCATCAACCCGTCGACGTGCGCGGGCACGCCGGTGACCATGTGCTTCGGCGGGGTCCCGAGCCGCTGCGGCCACTGCTTGCGCACCAGGTCGTGGTTGCCGCCGATGCCGCCGCTCGTGACGACGACGGCCTGGGCCCGCAGTTCGAACGTGCCGGTCGCGGTGCGGCTGCTGGGCGTGCCGCGCGGCGCCGAGCTGGGCGCGAGCACCTCGCCCGTGACGGTGTCGAGGTGGCCGCCGGTGGCGGAGAGGCCGGTGACCCGGTGCCGGAAGCACAGCGTCACCAGGCCCTCGGCGACGCCCTCCCGCACCCGCCGCTCGAAGGGCCTGACGACGCCGGGTCCCGTGCCCCAGGTGATGTGGAAGCGGGGCACGGAGTTGCCGTGCCCCGTGGCGTCGTAGCCGCCGCGCTCGGCCCAGTTGACGAGCGGGAAGAACCGGACGCCACGGCGGTGCAGCCAGGCGCGCTTCTCGCCGGCCGCGAAGTCGACGTACGCCTCGGCCCACCGGCGCGGCCAGCGGTCCTCGGGGCGGTCGAAGCCCGCGGTACCGAGCCAGTCCTGGAGGGCGAGGTCCCTGCTGTCCCTGATCCCCATGCGGCGCTGCTCCGGGGAGTCCACGAGGAAGATGCCGCCGAAGGACCAGTGCGCCTGGCCGCCGACCGACTGCTCGGGCTCCTGGTCGAGGAGGATCACCCGGCGTCCCGCGTCGACGAGTTCCGCGGTCGCCACGAGACCCGCGAGACCGGCCCCGATCACGATGACATCTGCGTCGTACGCCATGCTTCCCCGTCCTCGGAGTCCGCCCTGCCCGGTCGTCCGATCTTCGGTACGCACCGGTAACAAGTCAACCTCCCGGCGGCCCCCCGTACGGCGGAGCGCGGCCGTTTGATTGGATGGCGCCATGGCTCCTGAGGACGAGATCCTGGACGTCGTCGACGAGGACGACCGTGTCGTCGGACAGGCGCCGCGCGGCGAGGTCTACGCCCGCGGCCTGCGCCACCGCGCCGCCTTCGTGCTGGTGAGGGACGCCGAGGACCGGCTGTTCGTGCACCGGAGGACGGCGGTGAAGCTGGTCTTCCCCTCGCTCTACGACGTCTTCGTCGGCGGCGTGCTGGGCGCGGGCGAGAGCTACGACGACGGCGCGCTGCGCGAGGCCGAGGAGGAGCTGGGTGTCTCCGGGTTGCCCCGCCCCACCCCGCTGTTCCGCTTCCTGTACGAGGCGCAGGACGGGCGCGGCTCGTGGTGGTCCGCGGTCTACGAGGTCCGCTGCACGCGGCCGGTGCGCCCGCAGATCGAGGAGGTCGCCTGGCACGCCTTCCTGCCGCCCGCCGAGGTCGCGGCGCGGCTGCGCGGGGAGGTCCCGCCGGGCGGCGCGGGGCCCGCGGAGCCCTGGGAGTTCGTGCCTGACGGGCGCGCCGCCTACGAGCGGTACGAGCGCTTCGTGCGCGAGCGCCGCTGATGCCCCTCGCCGGGCGCGGGCGCCGGCGGCTCTGGCCACCCGCCCCGTCGACCTGGCAAGCTGCGCAGCGGGCGGCGCCCTTCCGGATCCGGCCGCTTCGCGCTTGTCCCACCGCCCGGCGGCGCGGCCGGGCGGTCCGCCGTCCCTGAGACCGCCGTACCGAAGGACCACCGATGCCCGCAATGGAGCCCTATCTCGTCCGTGTCACGCCGCAGGCGTACGCGTACGTCCAGCCGGACGGCGGCTGGTGCCTCAACAACGCCGGTGTGGTGAGCGACGGGCACACCACGCTGCTCGTCGACACCGCGGTCACCGAGCGGCGTGCGCGGCGGCTGCGCGACGCGCTGCTCGCGGAGGGGCTGCCGCTGCCCGGCACCCTGGTCAACACCCACCACCACGGCGACCACACGTACGGCAACAGCGTCTTCACGCCCGAGGCGAGGGTGGTCGCGCACGAGACGTGCCGCAGCGAGCAGATAGCAGCCGGCCACCAGCTCCATCTGGTGTGGCCCGAGACGGAGTTCGGCGAGGTGCCGCTGGTCGCGCCGTCGGTCACGTACAGCGAGCGGATGTCCCTGTACGCGGGGGACGTCGAGGTGCGGGTGCTGCACCCGGGCCCGGCCCACACGACGGGCGACTCGGTCGTCCACCTGCCCGCGCAGGGCGTGGTGTTCACCGGCGACCTGGTCTTCAACGGCGGGACGCCGTTCCTCTTCAACGGCTCGCTCGCGGGCTCGCTGCGGGCGCTCGACGTGCTGCGCTCGCTGGACGCGGAGGTGGTGGTGCCGGGGCACGGCCCGGTCACCGACCCGTCCGCGTACGACGCGACGGAGCGCTATCTGCGGTTCGTCGACGAGGTGGCGCGCGCCGGGCACGCGAAGGGGCTGACCCCGCTCGAACTCGCGCACGCCACGGACCTCGGCGAGTTCGCCGCGCTGCCCGAGCGGGAGCGGCTGGTGGCGAATCTGCACCGCGCGTACGCGGAGCTCGACGGCCTGCCGGAGGGCGCGGAGCTCGACCCGCTGATGGTGTTCGGCGACATGGTGACCACGAACGGCGGGCAGCCGGTGGCCTGCCACGCCTGAGGCGCGTCAGGGGCGGTCCGCCGCCCTGCCCCCGGCGCGCGGGGGCGGCGCTCACCAGCGGGGCAGGGCGGGGCGCTGCCAGTCGGGGTGCGCCTTGCGCATGGCCGCGGCGTCGTCGCGCTCGCGCATGGTGCCGTCGTCCTCGGCCCAGCGGCGGTGCAGCGCGGCGAGCGCGTCCCGGTCGAGTTCCACACCGAGGCCCGGCGCGTCGGAGACGGTGAGCGCGCCGCCCTCGAAGGTGTGGCGGGCGGTGATCACGTCCTCGGTCTGCCAGGGGTAGTGGCTGTCGCAGGCGTAGTCCAGGTTGGGCACGGTCGCGGCGACCTGGGTCATCGCGGCGAGGCTGATGCCCAGGTGGGTGTTGGAGTGCATGGACAGGCCGACGCCGAACGCCCGGCAGATGGCGGCGAGTTCCTGGGTGCGGCGCAGCCCGCCCCAGTAGTGGTGGTCGGAGAGCACGACCTGCACGGCGTCCCGCCGGAAGGCCTCGGCGATCTCCGGCAGCGCGGTCACGCACATGTTGGTGGCGAGCGGCACGGAGGTGCCCGCGGCGACGCGCGCCATCAGGTCCGTGCCGGTCGCCGGGTCCTCCAGGTATTCGAGGACGTCCCCCAGCTGGTCTGCGACGTACAGCGAAGTCTCCACGGACCAGGCGCCGTTCGGGTCGAGGCGCAGCGGCTGTCCGGGGAACTCCTCGGCGAGCGCGCGGATCGCGGCGATCTCCTCGTCGGGCGCGAAGACACCGCCCTTGAGCTTGAAGGAGCGGAAGCCGTACGTGTCGGCGAAGCGGCGCGCCTGGGCGACGACGCCCGCCGGATCGACGGCCTCGCCCCACCCGTCGTCCACGGTGGCGTCCCGGTGGGCGCCCGCGGGGTGGGCGGCCCAGCGGTAGAAGAGGTAGGCGCTGTAGTCGACGGCGTCGCGCACCTTGCCGCCGAGGAGTTCGTGCACTGGTTCGCCGCGGTGCCTGCCGAGCGCGTCGAGGAAGGCGACCTCGAAGGCGGAGACCACGGAGAGCCTGAGCTTGTCGAGGGTCTGGGCGCCGCGCAGCCCTCCCGCGTCGACCCCGGTGTCCGTGTGGTGTGAATCGCCGCACACCTGGTCGGCGAGGGCGAAGAGGCCGTTCACGTCCGTGATCCGGTGGCCGGGGAGCGCGTCGGCGAGTGGCTTCGCCAGTTGGAGGTACTTCCCGTCGCCGTACGTCTCCCCGAGGCCGACGACGCCACCCGCGGTGATCACCTCGACGATCAGCCGGGGCGTGTAGGGCTGGTGCACACCCTGGGTGTTGAGGAGCGGGGGATCGGCGATGAGTATCGGGGTGAGCCGGACCTGGTCGACGGTGAGCGCTGAATCCATACGTGAACTCTATTCATGTGGAGGATCCAGCCGCCAGGGCCCCCGGACTGGACGGCATACCGACCGGTCGGCATCATGAGAGGCGACCGGGCCGTGCCGCACCGGCACGCGACCACACGAAGGAGCGGACTGTGAACGACGTCCCCCCGCCGGGGCTCGACCTCGGCCGGCTGCGCGCCCATCTGGACCGCGAGCTGCCGGGCCTGGTCCGCGGGCCCCTTGAGGCGCGCATGTGCGAGGGGGGCCGCTCGAACCTCACGTACGCGGTCTCCGACACCGGCGCGCCGCCGGGGGCCGGGCGCTGGGTGGTCCGCAGGCCGCCGCTCGGCCATGTCCTCGCCACCGCGCACGACATGCGGCGCGAGTACCGCGTGATCAGCGCGCTGCACCCCACGCCCGTGCCGGTGCCCCGGACGCTGCTGCTGTGCGAGGACGAGTCGGTGACGGGCGCGCCCTTCTACGTCATGGAGTTCGTCGAGGGGACCCCGTACCGCACGGCGGAGCAGCTGGTGCCGCTCGGGCCTGAGCGGACCAGGGCCGCGGTGCTCGCCCTCGTGGACACGCTGGTCGACCTGCACGCGGTGGACCCGGCCGCGGTGGGCCTCGGGGACTTCGGCAGGCCGGACGGCTTCCTCGACCGGCAACTGCGCCGCTTCGGCAAGCAGCTCGACGCGTCCCGCAGCCGCGACCTGCCCGGCATCGACGAGCTGCACGCCGCGCTCGGCGCCGCGCTGCCCCGCTCCCCCGCACCCACGGTGGTCCACGGCGACTACCGCCTCGACAACGTCCTGCTCGACGGCGACGACCGGATCAGGGCGGTGCTCGACTGGGAGATGTCCACGCTCGGCGACCCGCTCACCGACCTCGGCCTGCTGGTCATGTACAGCGTCCGACTGGACGTGCCCGGCTCCCCCGTCAGCACAGCGGCCGGTGCCCCCGGCCATCCGGACCCCGCGGAGCTGGTCGAGCGCTATGCCCGCCGCTCGGGCCGCGACGCCTCGGCGATCGCCTGGTACACGGCGTTCGCGTGGTTCAAGCTCGCCGTGATCCTTGAGGGCATCCACTACCGCTACACCCTGGGCAGCACCGTGGGCCGCGGCTTCGACCGCATCGGCGACCTGGTCCCCCTCTTCATCAGGCATGGCCTCACCACCCTCAAGGAAGGCTGACCCACCATGGACTTCGCCTACGACGCCCGCACCGAGGAGCTGCGGGAGCGGCTGCTCGCCTTCATGGACACACACGTGTACCCGGCGGAGCCCGTGCTGCGCGAGCAGACCGCGGCGGCGGCCGACCCGTGGGCGGTCCCGCCCGTGGTGCGCGAGCTCCAGGAGGCGGCGCGCGGCCAGGGCCTGTGGAACCTCTTCCTGCCGGGCACGGAGTACGGCGCGGGGCTGACGAACCTCCAGTACGCCCCGCTCGCCGAGATCACCGGACGCTCCCCGCTGCTGGCCCCCGCGGCGCTGAACTGCGCGGCGCCCGACACCGGGAACATGGAGCTGCTCGCGCAGTTCGGCGACGCGGCGCAGCGCAAGCAGTGGCTCGAACCGCTGCTCGCCGCCGAGATCCGCTCGGCGTTCGCGATGACCGAGCCCGAGGTGGCGTCCTCCGACGCGACGAACATCGAGACGCGCATCGCCAGGGAAGGCGACGAGTACGTCGTCACCGGCCGCAAGTGGTACATCTCCGGGGCGATGAATCCCGGCTGCGCGGTCTTCGTCGTGATGGGCAAGACCGACCCTGAGGAGCCCGACGTGCGCCGCCAGCAGTCGATGGTGCTGGTGCCGCGGGACACCCCCGGGGTCGAGGTGCGCCGCGGGATGCGCGTGTTCGGTTACGACGACGGCCACCACGGCGGCCACGCCGAGATCGTCTTCGACCACGCGCGGGTGCCGGCGGCCAACCTGGTGGGCGAGGAGGGCGGCGGCTTCGCGATCGCACAGGCGCGGCTCGGCCCCGGGCGCATCCACCACTGCATGCGGCTGATCGGGATGGCGGAGCGTGCCATCGCGCTGATGTGCGAGCGCGCGGTGTCGCGCACGGCCTTCGGCAGGCCGCTCGCGGCCCAGGGCGTGGTGCGGAACTGGATCGCGGACGCCCGGGTCACCGTGGAGCAGCTGCGGCTGCTGGTGCTGAAGACCGCCTGGCTGATGGACACGGTGGGCAACCGGGGCGCCCACACCGAGATCCAGGCCATCAAGATCGCTACGCCGCGCGCCGTGCTGGAGATCCTCGACCGGGCGATCCAGCTGCACGGGGCGGGCGGAGTGAGCCAGGACTACCCGCTGGCCGAACTGTGGGCGCACGCCAGGACGCTGCGCCTCGCGGACGGCCCCGACGAGGTGCACCAGCGGTCGCTCGCCCGCCGAGAGCTGGCGCCGTACGCGTAGCGGAGGGCCCGGCGGCGGGATGGCGCGCCGCCGGGCGCCTGGGCCCAGGATGGGGCACGCGGCTCAGGCGTAGGCGGGGAAGGCGGTGTGGGCGAAGGTGGCGTAGCCCTCGGTGTAGTGCCTGCGGTGCCTGCCCTGCTGCGCGTCGTCACTGTGGGGGACGTGCGGGGGCTCGGCGGTGACCGCCTCGTACTCCGCGCCGAGCCTGCCCTCCTGCGCGAGGGTCTGCGTGCGCAGCAGCAGCGTCCGCAGGTCGAGGCCGAGTTCGGCGGCGACGGTGTGCAGGTCGAGGTTGGATCTCCAGCTCCACACCAGCACGGAGTCCATGCTCGGCGACCACTGCACGCCACCGTCCGCGTCCGTCTCGTGGACGGGCTGGGGGTCAAGGTGCGGGTCCGGGGGCGGCGCGGCGAGGCTCTCCCTGCGCTGGTGCGGCAGCGCGACGGACGGCATGGGCTCCGCCATGGCCGGCGGCTCCTGGGGCGGCGCGTGGACGGACTGCGCGAGCGCCGGCGGCTCGGCCTGCTCGGGCGCTTGGAGGGCCGCGGGCCTGGGCGCCTCGCCGAGCTCCCGGTGGATCGCCTGGGGCGTGCGGGCGAGGAGTTCCTGCGCCACCTCGCGGGCGTCGGTCTTGCCGACCGTGCGCCGCGCGAGGCGCACCTCGCGCTCTCCGAGCCCCATCAGGTTCGCGACCGTGCCGTCGTCGCCGACGGTGACGGCGAAGGCGGCGAGGGTGCGGCTGCGCTCCACCTGGCGCTCGTCCAGGAGCGCCTGTGCTTCCCGTACCTTTTCGTCGCAGGCGCAGAAGGCCTCGGCCAGGGCCGAGTTCCGGTCCCAGTATTCACGTGGTTCCATGCGGGCGTTAACTCGCGCACGACCCCCCGTAACGCCCCCGCGGCCGGGAAAATACCCGAAAAGACCAATAAGGCGTATGCCTGATGATAGGCGGCGGCCCCGCCCGGCGTGCGCGGCGGCGCACGGCCGCGCCGGGCGTACGGGTCAGGGGCGCAGGGCCCGCAGCAGCAGGTCCGCGAGGTGGTCGGCCACCTCGCGCGGGCCGAGCGGCCCGTCCGGGCGGTACCAGGTGGAGAGGTGGTGGACGGAGCCGAAGTGGTAGTCGACCACGAGGTCCGAGGGGGTCGCCGTGGAGAACACACCGGTGCGCTGGCCCTCCTCGACCAGGGCGCGGAAGCGCTCGTGGTAGCGGCGGCGCTCCATGCGCACCTGCTTGTTCTTCTCGGGGCTGAGGTGGTGCATGGAGCGGAAGAAGATCGACGCGTCGTCGAGGTTCTCGATGGTGGTCACGACGACGTCGGCCGCCGCGTCCCGCAGCCGCCGCTCGACGGGCGCGTCGGCGTCCGCGAAGGCGTCGAGGCGCTCCTGCTGGAGCCGCAGCACCCGGGCGTAGACCTCCTGGAGGAGGTCCTCCTTGGAGCCGAAGTAGTGGTACAGCGCGCCCTTGGTGACCCCGGCCGCCTCCACGATCTCCTGGACCGACGTGCGGTCGTAGCCCCGCTCGGCGAAGAGGCGGGTGGCGGCGGCCAGCAGCCGCTGGGGCACCGGAGCCGCGCCGCCGCCCCCCGTCGTCCTGGCCATGTCCCGCCACCGCCCTTTCCCACCGCGCCGCTAGTCGTTTCTCTGGGAACGCAACTCCCTCCTGAGGATCTTCCCACTCGTCGTCTTGGGCAGCTCGGGCAGGACCACGACGGTCCTCGGGTACTTGTACGCGGCGAGCCGCTCCCTGCAGTACGCGCCGAGCCCGTCGCCGTCCACCGCGGCCCCGGGCCGCAGGCTGACATACGCCTTCACCGTCTCGCCCCGGTACGCGTCGGGCACGCCGACCACCGCGGCCTCGCGGACCGCGGGGTGCGTGTAGAGGACGTCCTCGACCTCGCGCGGCCACACCTTGAAGCCCGAGGCGTTGATCATGTCCTTCTTGCGGTCGACCACGTAGAGCCAGCCTTCGGCGTCCATGAAGCCTATGTCGCCCGTGCGCAGTTCGCCGCCGGGGAACGTCTCCTCCGTGGCCTCGGGCAGCCGCCAGTAGCCGGGGACGACCTGGGGCCCGCGCACGGCGATCTCGCCCTGCTCTCCGAAGGGCACCTCGGCGCCCGCCTCGTCCAGGACGCGCACCACGGTGTCGGGTCCCGGCACGCCGACCGCGAGCGTCCCCGAGACCGGGTCGACGGGCGCCTCGACGCCCGGCGGCACGGAGGCGCAGGGGGCGGTGCACTCGGTGAGCCCGTAGCCGTTGTGCAGGTAGAGGCCGAGCGCGGCGCGGAACTTCTCCACCAGCGCGGGCGGCAGCGGCGCCCCGCCCGAGCTGAGCTGCCGGAAGGAGGCGAAGTGGCCGGGGGTCGCGGCGGGATGGGCGGCGAGCGCCATGTAGGCGGTGGAGGGGCCGACCGTGTAGGCGGGCCGGTGCTCGGCGAAGGCGTCGAGCACCACGCCGGGCTCGAAGCGGTGGGTGAGGGCGAGGGTGCCCGCGTTGGCGAAGCAGGCGGCGAGCTCGCAGACCATGCCGGTGATGTGGAAGAGGGGCGCGAGCGCGAAGTAGACGGAGCCCGGCGGGACGCGCTGGCCCGTCACCTGCCGCTCGGCGTTGTACATGATGTTGCCGTGGGTGTTCATGGCACCCTTGGGCCGGCCGCTGGTGCCCGAGGTGTAGCTGATGAGGGCGGTGTCGCCGGGGCCCGCCTCGCGTCCCCCGGGCGCGGGCAGGCCCCGGCGGGCGACGGCGAGGAGGTCGTCGGCGTCCTCGGCGCGCGGCGGACGCTCGAAGCCGAGGACGCGGGGGTCGTCGCGGGTCTGGAGGTCGCGCTCGCAGGCGGTCACGGCGATCCGCACGGACGCGGCGGCGGCGCACTCGCGCAGAAACGCCTCCCAGGCGCGGTCGGAGCAGATCAGCGCGGCCACCCCGGCGTCGGTGAGGGCGTGGCCGACCTCCGCCGACTTGTACATGGGGTTGAGCGGGACGACGACCGCGCCCGCCTTCCACGCGCCGAGCAAGGCGAGGACGAACTGCGGGCTGTTCTGGAGCATGATCGCGACCCGGTCCCCGCGGGCCAGGCCGCGGGCGGCGAGGTGGCCCGCCACGGAGTCGCTGAGCTCGTCGGCCTCGCGGTAGCCGAGCCGCCCGTCGAAGTAGGCGACGGCCGGGTGGTCCGGGGTGCGCGCGGCGGACGCACGGAAGGCGTGCACCACACTGGCCGCGGGGTGGACGGGCGCGCGCTGGGCCTCGTCGAGGAGGGTGAGCCAGGGCTTGGCCTCGTAGATCGACCCGGTCACCGCGCGCTCCCCTCGCGTGTCTCCAGCTCCTGCTGGTAGTGGTTCATGGTGGTGAGCCACCGGTCGGGGTCGGCGGCGCGGGCCTGCGCGTAGCGCCCGGCCTCCGGGTGCGGCAGGACGAGGAAGCGGTCCTCGGCCATCGCGGCGAACAGCGCGTCGGCGACGGCGCCGGGCTCGATCGCGTCGGATGCGAGCATCAGCCGTCCCGCCTCGCCCGAGGCGGCGAGCATGTCGGTGCGCACGCCCTGCGGGCAGATGGCGTGGACGCGCACGCCGCGGTGGCGGTAGGTGAGCGAGAGCCACTCAGCGAAGGCGAGCGCGCCGTGCTTGGTGACGCTGTAAGGGGCGGCACCCAGCATGGTCAGCAGCCCGGCGGCCGAGACGGTGGGCACGAAGCACCCGGCCCCGCGCTCCAGCCACTCGGGCAGCAGCGCGCGGCAGGCCCGCACGTGCGCCATGACGTTGACGTCCCACGCGGTCTGCCAGGCGGCGTCGTCGGTCATCGGGTCGCCGCCCGTGCCGACGCCGGCGTTGGCGCAGTAGACGTCGACCCGGCCGCCGAGCGCGGCCCGCGCGTCCTCGACGGTGGCCGCGGCGTCGCCCGGCACGGCGATGCCGCCGATCTCGGCCGCGACGGCGGCGGCCTTGGCCGCGTCCAGGTCGTTGACGGCGACCCGGGCGCCCTCGGCGGCGAATCTGCGGGCGAGCGCGGCCCCGATGCCGCCACCCCCTCCGGTCACCACGACCCGCGCCCCCTCGACGGTTTCCATCGGCACCTGCCTCTCGGCTGCTCGTCCCCTGTGTGTCGGCCGCACTGCCGACCTCGGCAGACTAACCAGTCGGTATGTGATCGGGGAAGGGCCGGGTCCCATCCGCCCGGACTGCCTCGTTCCGTCCGGCCACACCGCGGGCTACGGTGCGTGGGCATGACACCAGTGATCGTTCCACGCGGTACGGAGGTGGCGGCATGAACCTGTCCCGACGAGGTCTGCTCGCGGCGGGCGGCGCCCTGGGCACGGCGGCGGCGGGCGCCGGGACCGCGGGCGCCGGGACCGAGCGGGGCGCGCCGCACCGTCCTGGCGCGGCCCGGGTCATGACGGGCTTCGACCGGCTGAGCGCCGACGGGTACCGGCTGCTCGCCGGGCAGAAGGTGGGCGTCGTCACCAACCCGACGGGCGTCACGCCGGACGTGCGGCACATCGTGGACGTGATGCACGCCGACGACCGGGTGGAGCTGACCGCGGTGTTCGGGCCCGAGCACGGCTTCCGCGGCACCGCGCAGGCGGGCGGCGGCGAGGGCACCGCGAAGGACCCCGCGACCGGGCTCCCGGTGTACGACACGTACCAGGTCAGCGGGCAGCCGCTGGCGGACGTCTTCACCAGGTCGGGCGTGGACACGGTCGTCTTCGACATCCAGGACGCCGGCGCCCGCTTCTACACGTACATCTGGACGCTCTACGACTGTATGGAGGCGGCGGCGCTCGCCGGCAAGCGGTTCGTGGTGCTCGACCGGCCCAACCCGATCACCGGGCGGGAGGCGACGGGCCCCGTGCTGCACGAGGAGTTCGCCTCCTTCGTGGGCCGCAAGCCGATCTCGCAGCAGCACGGGATGACGGTCGCGGAGCTCGCCGCGCTCTACAACGGCGAGTTCCTCGCGAAGAAGGCGGAGCTGACGGCCGTCACCATGACGGGCTGGCGGCGCTCGATGCACTTCGACGAGACGGGGCTGCCCTGGGTGCTGCCGAGCCCCAACATGCCCACGCCCGACACCGCTCTGGTGTACCCGGGCACCTGCATGTTCGAGGCGACCAACGTCTCGGAGGGCCGTGGCACGGCCCGCCCCTTCGAACTGCTGGGCGCGGAAGGGCTCGACGCGGCGTGGGCGCGCGCGGCGGGCGCCGAGGGCCTGCCGGGCGTCCGCTTCCGCGAGGCGTACTTCGCGCCGGCCTTCTCGAAGTTCAGCGGCAGGACCGTGGGCGGCGTGCAGCTGCACGTGTACGACAGGGACGCCTTCGACGCGGTGCGCACCGGCATCGCCCTGCTGATCACCGCGAAGCGCCTCTACAAGGACTTCGCCTGGCGGGCGGACAACGACATCGCCACGCTCACCGGTTCCGACCGCGTGGGCACGATGATCGACGCGGGGGCGGGCACGGACCAGGTGGTCGCCGCCTGGCAGCAGGAGCTGGCCGCCTTCCGCGCCGTCCGGCGCCGCTACCTCGTCTACCGCTGAGGGGCCGGGGCCGCGCTGCTCGCACGGCGGTGCGCGGAAGCGGCGGTCCCGGCCGCACAGATGCCGTGGACGAAGGGGGGAGTTTTCGCACGCCAGTCGTCATGCGCCGGTAAAGCCGCAGCTCATGGGCGTAATCCCCGGGTAAAAACGTCGGCGATCGGATATCCGCCGTACCCATCCTCTTTTTGATGGAGCCGAATGGGGCAGGCGTACGTCCATTCCACAACGCCGGAGTTCCGGGATCCACTGACGGAGGTGGCATGTGATGGCCGGATTCAGAAGCCTCGCGAGACAAGTCCGCGATCCGCACTGCGATCTCGCCTTGCGGCGGTATTCACTGCGCAAGTGCCTTGAGCGTTTCGCCCCTTACGGCCACCGGGCCACCTGGGACCACCTGTGCGCGCGGCACGGCATAGAACCCGAGGACCGCTCGCCCGAGCCCGCGCGGCTGGTCGCGGCGCTCGACGAACTCGAAGAGGCGCGGGCGGTCTGGCTCCAGTACGAGGTCGACTTCGCCGAGCGCCGCAAGCGCGAGAAGCACGACGGGCTGCGCAGGCCCGGCAGCTTCGACGACTGGCACCGGCTCACCTGGGGCGGCAACGGCGTGGCCCGCTGCGACGACCCCCGGGTGCACCCCTCCGACTCGCTCGCCGAGGTACTGCGCAGGCTGATCGCGGGCCTTGAGTCCGGCCCCGGCGAGGCCTGTCCCGTCTGCGGCGCGGCCCGCGAGATCGTCTGGCGCCCCGATCTGTCCAACGAGCCGTGGTCGGGACCCGTCTGCACGGGCTGCGGCATCGTCGTACCGCAGCCGGTGCTCACCTCGGAGGCACTGGCGCAGGCCAAGCACGCCAGGGGCAGGACGCTCACCGCCGCGTGACCCGCGGGGTCCCCGCGCGGAGCGCGGGTACACGTCCGCCCCCGGTACGTACCGAACGGCGCGACGGTGCCGCCCCGCATCCGGCGGCACCCGCGCGGCAGCGGGCCCCGCGCCGGGAGCGCGGCGCCCCTTCCCCCTGCCGGCTCGGCGCCCGGCGCTCGTTGACAGGCGCGGCCGGACCCGATCATCCTGAGCAAGCGCTTGGGCAGCGCGTGCGCGGCCACGGCGGCCGGTGTCGTGCGCCCGGCACATACCGATCGGTACGACACCAGGGAGCCGGGGAATGACCGAGCCGAGGATCTTCACCTCCGCCGAGGAGCTGCGCGCCGGGACCGGCGAACAGCTCGGGTACAGCGAGTGGGTGGAGGTCGACCAGCAGCGCATCGACCTGTTCGCCGATGCCACGGGCGACCACCAGTGGATCCATGTGGACCCGGAGAAGGCGGCGGCCGGCCCCTTCGGCACGACCATCGCGCACGGCTACCTCACCCTGTCCCTGCTGCCGTCCTTCCTGCCGCAGGTGCTGCGCGTGGAGAACGTGCGGATGGCCGTCAACTACGGGACGAACAAGGTGCGCTTCCCCGCCCCCGTGCCGGTGGGGTCCCGGCTCCGTGCGACCGCCGTGCTGACGGACGTGGCGGCGGCGGGCGACGGCGCGGTGCAGGTGACCGCCCGCGTCACGGTCGAGCGCGAGGGCGGGGAGAAGCCGGTCTGCGTGGCGGAGTCGGTCTCCCGCTACTACTTCTAGGACCACGGCCACTCCGGGGCCGCGGGTACCTCCGGGACCGCAAGTGCCTCCGGGGCCACGTACTTCTGGGACCGCGGGCCGGGGCGCGCGGCTGCCCGCGCCCCGGCCCGCGCGGGTCACCCGGCGGGCGCGGGCAGCTGCCGGAGGCGGTGGCGCTCCAGCGTTTCGATCCATGCCCGCTGCTCCTCGGTGATCACGTCGCACACCCAGTCCCAGTGCAGCGCCACCAGGTCCCCGGGCGCGGGTGCAGGGATGAGCGACCTGCCGCCGATCGACCACCGCACCGTCTCGCACAGCGCGGGCCCCGGGGCGACCGCCGCCCGGTCCGGGTCCCAGACCAGCGGGCGGGAGCGGACGACGGCGCCCTCCCCCTGGACCGCGCGGACCTCGCCCGTCCTGACGCGGCACCGGTCGAGCACGTTCAGCGCAGTCGGGTTGCCCGCGGGCCCCAGCAGGCCTGCCCACGGGTAGACGTCGAAGACCTGGAAGCTGTGGTGGGCGCGCGCCGCGTCCCCCGCCTCCCGCCAGGTGCCGCACGACTGGCCGCGGAACCGCTCCCGCATCCGCTGGACGAGCGCGGCCGGGTCGGCGCGCTCAAGGAGCCCGTTGCCGACCCAGTACGCCTCGACGACATACGGGTCGAGCGGGTCGGCGACGCCCGCGGTCTCGGCGAGGAACTCCAGGTAGCACCAGGCGCCCTCGAACTCCCTCGCCCTGCGCGCGATCCCGCCGGGCACATCGGCCCGCAGCAGGGCGGAGGCGTCGGGCGGCCCGCAGTAGCCGAGTTCGTTGGGCGGGTAGGCGTACCGCGCGAACAGCAGGGCTCCCTCGTCGCTCATCTCAGCAGATCCTCGGCAGCTGCTCGCCGATCGGCAGGCCCACGACCCGGGTCCCGCCAAGGCCGGTCAGCGCGACGACCGTCCCCGGGTGTTCCGCCGTGCAGGTGCCGATCTGGCGGGCGCCCGCGCCGAGGGGGTGCGCCCGCATCGCCGCGAGCACCTCCTCCGCGTCCTGGCCGGGCACGACGGCCACGAGCTTGCCCTCGTTGGCGACCTGGAGAGGGTCGAGGCCGAGCATGCTGCACGCGTCGCGCACCGTCTCGGGGACCGGCAGGTCGCGCTCCACCAGCTCCACGCCGACGCCGGAGGCGCGCGCGATCTCGTTGAGCGAGGCGGAGACACCACCGCGGGTGGGGTCGCGCAGCACGTGCAGGTCGGCGCCGGTCGCGACCATGTCGGCCACGAGGCCGTGCAGGGCCGCGGTGTCGCTCTCGACGGTCGTGCCGAACTCCAGGCCCTCGCGGCAGCTGAGCACGGCCACGCCGTGCACCCCGATGTCCCCGCTGACGAGGACGGCGTCGCCCGGCCGGGCACGGCGGGGGCCGATGTCGACGCCCTCGGGGACCGCCCCGATGCCGGAGGTGTTGACGTAGACGCCGTCGCCGCCCGCGCTGTCGACGACCTTGGTGTCACCGGTCACGAGCCGCACCCCGGCGGCGCGCGCCGCCGCGCCGACCGCCTGGGCGATCCGGTCGAGCGCGGCGAGCGAGGTGCCCTCCTGGAGGATGTACGCCGTCGACAGGAACAGCGGTACGGCGCCCGACATGGCGAGGTCGTTGACGGTGCCGTTGACCGCGAGGTCACCGATGCAGCCGCCGGGGAAGAACATCGGCTTCACGACGAACGAGTCGGTGGAGAAGGCGAGTCGGGCCCCGGCCGGGACGTCGAGGACGGCGGAGTCACCCAGCTCCGCAGCCGCGGCGGCGCCGTAGGCCGGCAGGAACAGGTGGTCGACGAGCTCGCCCGACATGGCACCGCCGCCGCCGTGCCCCATCACGACGTTCGGGGTGTCGCGCAGCGGCGCGGGGCAGGTCCAGCTCTCGAAGTCGAGTCCCCCGGCGGGCGCCGGTGCCGCTCCGGGCGCGGGGACGGCGGCGGGGGCGAGGGGCGTGGTGTCGGTCACTTGGCGTCCACGAGGTCGAGTCGGCGGTAGGCGTGGTAGGCGGCGCAGGCGCCCTCGGAGGAGACCATCGTCGCGCCGAGCGGATTGCGCGGCGTGCACTCCTTGCCGAAGGCCGGGCACTCGTGGGGCTTGATCAGCCCCTGGAGTACGTCGCCCGAGCGGCACAGGGCGGACTCCGCGGTGCGGATGCCCGTCACGTCGAAGCGCCGCTCGGCGTCGAACTCGGCGTACGTGTCGGCGAGCCGCCAGCCGCTGCGCGGGATGGGGCCGATGCCGCGCCAGGTCCTGTCGGTGACCTGGAACACGTCGCGCAGCATCGCCATGGCGGGGGCGTTGCCCTCGTCGCGCACGGCGCGCGGGTAGGCGTTCTCCACCTCGTGCCGGCCCTGTTCGAGTTGAAGGACCGTGCGCCGCACCCCTTCGAGGATGTCGAGCGGCTCGAAGCCGGTGACGACGATCGGCACCCGGTACCTCTCCGCGAGCGCCGGGTACTCGCCCGTGCCCATCACACTGCACACATGGCCGGCGGCGAGGAAGCCCTGCACCCGGCAGGTGGCGGACTCCATGATGGCGGCGATCGCCGGGGGCACGAGGACGTGCGAGACCAGCAGCGAGAAGTTGCGCACGCCGAGCCGCGCGGCCTGGTGCACCGCCATCGCGTTGGCCGGCGCGGTGGTCTCGAAGCCGATGCCGAAGAAGACGACCTCGCGGTCCGGATGCTCTCTCGCCAGCCGCAGCGCGTCCAGCGGCGAGTACACGACCCGCACGTCGCCGCCCGCGCTCTTGACGGAGAACAGGTCGCGGCCGCTGCCGGGCACCCGCAGCATGTCGCCGAACGAGCAGAAGATCACGCCCTGTCGGGCGGCGATCGCGAGGGCCCTGTCGATGGTCTCCAGCGGTGTCACGCAGACCGGGCAGCCTGGGCCGTGGATCATCTCCACGCCCTCGGGCAGGAGTTGGTCGATCCCGTGCCGGATGATCGAGTGGGTCTGGCCGCCGCAGACCTCCATCAGCGCCCAGGGGCGGGTGACGGTGGCGTGGATCTGGTCGAGCAGCTTGCGCGCCAGGGCGGGGTCGCTGAACTCGTCGAGGTACTTCATCGGGCGGCCTCCCCCGGGGACTGTGCGCGCGGTGCGCCGCCCGCGGCCCGCGGCGGGCCGCCCGCCTGGAGGGCGGCCTGTTCGAAACCGTCGCCGAACTCCTCCTCCAGCATGCCGAGCCGGTCGAAGTGGGCGAGGGTGTCGAGCGCCGACCGCTCGTCGAGGCGCTGGATCGCGAAGCCGACGTGCACGATGACGTACTCGCCGACCGCGGCGTCGGGGATGTACTGGAGGCACACCTCCTTGCGCACCCCGCCGAAGTCCACCTCGGCCATCACGGTGCCGTCCCTCTCGGCGGTGCTGAGCACCCGCCCCGGAACTGCCAGACACATGGGCGTCATTCCTTTTCTGTGACACTGCGACACTGCGGGTTCTCGGGGCTGCGGGTTCCCGCAGCTTCGGAGGACCGCGGGCTGTGGGTCCCCGCGGCTTCGGAGGGCTTCTGGGCGGCTTCCCGGGGTGGGGCCTCCGGCGCCGTCGGCGCGGCGGGCGGGGCCGGGCGCGGGGTCCGCCTCAGCCGGAGGCGGCCGCGATCAACAGCTGGCCGAGGGCGAGGCCTCCGTCGCCCGGTGGCAGCACGCGCGGCCGCAGCACGGTGAACCCCCGCTTTTCAAGGCCCTGTTGGGCCGCTTCGAGCAGGACGGCGTTGCCGAACACCCCGCCGCCGAGCGCGACCGCGCCGATCCCTGTCGCCTCCCGGAAGCGCTCGGCGAGCTCCACGACGAGCGCGGCTACGGCGGCGTGGAAGCGTGCCGCGACCGCGCCGGCCGGCTCTCCGGCCCGTACGTCCGCGGCGACCGCGCGGATCACCGGCCCCGGGTCGGCGACGAGCGGCCCGTCCGACGCGGGCACCAGGCCGAAGGCGTAGGCCGCGCCGTCCCCCCGGACCGCCCCGCGGGCCGCCCCTTCGAGGGCGATCGCCGCCTCCGCCTCGTACGCGGCCTCCTGGCGCACCCCGGCGAGCGCGGCCACCGCGTCGAAGAGGCGGCCCATGGACGAGGTGGGCACACAGCCGAAGCCGGTGGTCAACTGCCGCAGCAACACGGCGCGTTCTGCTGGCGGGCAGGCGGCGACCGGCGGCAGCTCCGGATCCCATCCGACCCCGGCGGCGTGCAGGTGGGCGAGCGCCATCCGGTACGGGCGCGCCACGGCGGCGTCGCCGCCCGCGAGGGGGACGTACCCGAGGTGGGCCAGCCGCCGCGCGGACCGGTAGCCGCAGCGCAGCACCTCCCCGCCCCACACCGCGCCGTCGGAGCCGTGGCCCGTGCCGTCGAACGCGAAACCGATGACCTCGGCGTCCCCGCCGAGGCCGTGCTCCCCCATCACCGAGGCGATATGGGCGTGGTGGTGCTGCGCCGCGGCGACGGGGCGCGCGCCGGCCCGCGCGCGCGCCCAGCCGCCTGACCGGTAGCCGGGGTGCGGGTCGGCCGCAAGGCGCTCGGGGGCGACCCCGGTGAGGAGTTCGAGGTGCGCCTCGGTGCGGGTGAGGGCGTCGAGGGTGGCCAGGTCGTCCAGGTCACCGAGGTGCTGGCTGACCCACGCCCGCCGGCCCTCGCCGAGCGCGCAGGTGTTCTTCAGGTCACCGCCCGCGGCCAGCAGCGGGGGCACGTCGAACGGCAGCGCGAGTGGCAGCGGCACCTGCCCTCTGGCCCTGCGGAGCGGGAGCTCCGTGCCCGCGACGACCCGGCTCACCGAGTCGTCGCACGGCAGGTGGATCGGCCGGTCGTGGCGCAGCCAGGCGTCGGCGAGCGGCGCGAGCGCGGTCAGCGCCCGCGCGTCGTCGGTGACGATCGGCGCGCCCGAGAGATTGCCCGAGGTCATGACGAGCGCGTCGGGCCCCTCGGGGTCGCCTTCGAGCCCGAACAGCAGGACGTGCAGGGGGGTGTAGGGCAGCAGCACCCCGAGGTCGGGGGCGCCGGGGGCGACGGCGTCCGGCAGGGTGTCGCCGTCGCGCGGCAGCAGCACGATCGGCCGCGCGGCGCCGGTGAGCAGCCGCTCCTCCGCCACGCCCACGGGTGCGAGCCGCCGGGCCGTGGCGAGGTCCCTCGCCATCACCGCGAACGGCTTGCCGCCGCGCCGCTTGCGCCGCCGCAGCGCGGCGACCGCCTCTGCGTCGTACGCGTCGCAGGCGAGGTGGTAGCCGCCGAGGCCCTTGACCGCGACGACAGCGCCCGCGGCGATCAGCTCGCGCGCGGCCCGCAGCGCGTCGCCGTCGCGCGGGGCCGGGACGCCGTCCGGCCGTCCGGGGAGGACGAGTTCGAGCCGAGGCCCGCAGGCGTGGCAGGCGATGGGCTGAGCGTGGAAGCGCCGGTCGCGCGGGTCCTCGTACTCGGCTCGGCAGTCGGCGCACATCGCGAAGCCGGCCATGGTGGTGGTGGCCCGGTCGTAGGGCAGTCCGGTGACGACGGTGTACCGGGGCCCGCAGTGGGTGCACGAGACGAAGGGGTGCCGGTATCTGCGGTTGCCGGGGTCCGCCAGGTCGGCGAGGCAGTCCGCGCAGGTCGCGGTGTCCGGGGGGACGAGGGTGCGGGCCCGGCCCGCCGGTTCCGAGTCGCCGATGGTGAAGCCGCTGCCGCCGCGCGGCGCGTGCTCCCGCTCCTCGACGCTCTCCACCACCGCGAGGGGCGGCGCCCCGGTGCGCAGCCTGCGCCCGAACTCGGCCACCGCCCCCGCCGGGCCCTCCACGTCGGCGACCACTCCCTCACCGGTGTTCACCACCGAGCCTGCCAGGGCGAGTTCGCCCGCAGCGCCGTGGACGAACGGCCGGAAGCCCACCCCCTGGACCACCCCGCGCACCTCGAAGCTGCGGCGGACCCGCGGAGCGCCGTCCACGCCTGGTGCGGCGGCCGGACACGCGCCTCCGGCCGCGTCCCGCGGCGGCGCGGCTTCGAGCACCGCCGCGCCGCCCGGCGCGGGCGCGGAAGCAGGCCATGGAGCGGTTGCCTGCCCCGGCGCGGGCGCTGTTCCTGCGGGCGGGAGTGCGGGCGGGGACACGGGCGGCACCGCGGCGTACGGCGGTTCGGCCTGCCCGGTGCCGGGCGCGGGGCCCGGATCAGGCCCGGACCGTGCGGAGCGGGCCGCGTCACCGTCGGGCCCCGCGCCGTCCGGGTCGTCCCCGTCCCGCCCGCGCCCCATCAGTTCGAGGCCGGACAGCGCCTGCGCGGCCCTGTCCTCGTCGATGAGCTCGACCGCGAACCCCATGTGCAGCAGCACCCAGTCGCCGGGGGCGGGCTGCGCGTCGAGCATGCCGACGTTGACGCGGCGCCGTGCGCCCTCCACGTCCACCAGGGCGAGCTGCCCCGCGTAGCCGTCGACGAGCTCCACCACTCGACCGGGGATGCCAAGACACACGATTCAGGCCCTCCGGGGCTCGCTGGCCGCACTCCGCGCCGCGGGTGCGGAAGGGGGCGGGGACACGCGCCCGGCGCCCGGCGGGGCGCCGCCCTGCCGGATGCGGCCGAGCAGCGCGCGCACCGCGTCGGCGGCCTCGGGGACCGCGGCGGCGACCGCGGCGCTGAGACCGATACCCTCGCCGAGGTCCGCGGGGACGCAGCCGACGACGAAGGTGGAGGGAAGCGTACCGCCCAGTTGGCCCAGGTTTGCCAGCACTGCGACGGGATTCATCCCGTGTGCGTCGAATTCACCCTCGCCGAGGTCGTCGGCGCCGACTTCGAGCACGGTGACGGTGCCGGGCGGCCCCTCGCCGGGGCAGGCGTCGACCAGCACAAGCGCCGCGTACCCGTCGAGCAGGTCGTAGGCGAGGTGCATGCCGCGGATGCCGTAGTCGACGACACGGACCCCCGGCGGACGCCCCGCCGGGTCCGCGAGCCGCCGCACCACCTCGGGGCCGAAGCCGTCGTCGCCGAGGAAGAGGTTGCCGATGCCCGCGACGAGCACCCGGCCGCCCGGGCCGCCGGCTGTCGGGCCACCGGGCGCGGGGGGCATGGTCTCGTTGCCGCCGGTGTTCACATCGAGCGCATCCTGAGGTACCTGCGGATGTCGGGGATCGACTGCACTCCGGCGGCCACGGCGACCGCCGCGAGCGCGGCGGCGAAGCCCGCGGTGATCATGCCCAGGGTCTTCACGATCGGCTCTCCTCAGTGTGTTCGTGGGTGTCCGCCCCTGCGGGCAGGGGTTCGAGCTCGTCGGGGGCGAAGTAGAAGTACCGGCCGTACCAGTCGTGCAGGTCGGCCGCGGGGTCGTCCACGAGGACAAGCGCCACGTGCACACCGCCGTCGACGTCGGACACCACGGCCGTGACCCGCGCGACGCGCCCGGCGAAGAAGAGGTCCTGCGCGTCGGCGCGGCGTGCCGGGCGGACCCGCACGAGGCTGCCCTTGGCGACGCTGACACCGTCGATGACGACGGCGTCAGCCGCGGGCCGCACGGCCGCGTCGGCCGCCGGGTCCCACCAGGGGGCACCGCCGGTGTCGAACGGCGCCTCCGGCAGGTTCCGCACGTCGTCGGCGTCGGCACCGGCACCGGCACCGGCACCTGGGAGGGGTGCTCCCGCGCCGGGACCGTACGGGTCCACGGCGGGTCCTGAGGGCCGGGCGCCGAGGCCGTACAGGTCCACGGCGGGGCCGGACGGCCCGCTGCCGGGCACGTACGGGTCCATGGCGGGAACGGACCGCCGCGGGCCCGCGCCCGGGTCCGCGGGGGCGTGCGGCTCGCGCACCAGGCCGTGCAGCCGCTGGAGTTCGGCCGGGGACAGGGCGTCGCAGCGGTCGATGACCTCCCGGGCCCGCGGGTCGGTGGCCCGCGCCTCGGCCTTCTCCTCCTCCGTCATGGTCATCACGCGAAGGGTGAGGATCTCGTCGATCTCGGTGGAGTCGAAGAGCGCGCCGGGGCTCTGCTCGGCGATCTCCGGGTGGTCGTAGAGGATGATCGGCGCGCACAGGACGGTGTCCGCGCTGCCCTTCGGGCCCGCGAGGACCGGCCAGCAGCGGTGCCCGCGGCACGCGGCCGCCGCGCTCGCGGCGGCCGGTGGCGGATCGACGAGGGAGACGAAGCCGGCGCCCCCGGCCCGCAGCAGGAGGTGGGTCCCGACGAGGGAGGCGCGGATCGCGGCGTCCTTGTCCGCGACGCGCGCGGGGTGTTCGTTCGCCACCTCGACCGTGAGCCGGGTGAGCGGCCCCTCCGCGCGGTCCGCGGGCTCCATGCGCAGGCGCACGCGGACGGTCAGCGGCGTCCTGCGCCGGACGATCCGCCCGACCGGTGCGCCGCCCGCGTCGGTGAGCGGTTCGGTCGTCTCGCCGCCCGGGACCTCCAGGACCTCGTCCACCTGTCCCGTCACGTCGACTGCCGGCAAGGCGAGTTCGTGTTCCACCGCCTCGTCCCAGCTGAGCACGGAGCCGCCGTCGACGGTGAGCGCGCCGACCGGGGTGTGTCCGCCGTCAGGATCCCTGCGCTGCACCTCGCGCACCTGGAGCTGGAGGAAGCGCAGGCGGGCGTCGAGGGCCGGCGCGCCCTGCCCGTGCGCGTCGAGCAGGACCTGCGCCGACATGCGCGGGTCCTCGGCGAAGCTCGCGGGCTCCGCCTCGGGCGGCCCGAGGACGCCGAACTGGAAGCGGGAGCGGTTCTTGTGGGAGCTGGCCCGGTAGGGGTACAGCAGGTAGCCCTCGTAGAGCACCGCGTCGGCGATCGCGCGCACGGGGTCGAGCCCCGCCCCGCCGGTCACGGTGCCACCTGGCCGATCTCGTCCAGCATCGTCTCCACCGTCTCGTCCCAGCTGATGTGCCCGCGCCGGGCGCGGACGTCGGCGAGCCGGGCGAGTGTGTCCCGGTCGAGCCTGATCCAGCCGGTGTGCGGGAAGTGCGCGTCGATCAGCCGCCGCCACACGGCGACGGGCATCGCGTACCGTGCCTCGCAGTCCCATGGCACCTGCCGCACCGCGAAACCCCTGCCGTCCGCTCCCCTGGTGAACACCGTGCCGGAGAACAGCAGGTCGAGCGGTACGGAGCCGGAACCGAGCGCGTGCAGGTAGCGGGAGCCGACGACGTCGAAGTCGTAGGTGCAGGGCAGCGCGAGGTCGGCCTCGGTGCTGCCGGTGAAGCCCTGCACGGTGGTGTCGCACTGCATCCACAGGAACGGCCGCAGGGTGTCGCTCCACCGCTCGCCGGTGCCGAACACGCCGATCAGGCCGTCGCGTTCGGCCTCGTCGTACGGGCGGCGCTGCGGCTCGACCCGGACCTGGCAGCGCAGCACGATCGCGTGGACACGCTCGCCGCTGGTGTCCTCGACGCGCAGCCGCGCGGTGAGCCGCGGCGCCGCGCTGTACGGGTCGGCGGCGATGTCCAGCACGGTGAAGGCGAGTTGGGCGGCGGCGGGTTCCGTCACGGCGCACCGTCCCCGGTGTACGGCCTGCTGCGCCCGCCGACACGGGCGAAGAACGCGTCCATCGCGGCGTGCGCCTCGCGCCCGCCGTCGAAGCCGCGCCACACCGACCTCAGGGTGCCGACGAGTTCGTAGCAGACGTCGATGGGCACCAGGTGGCAGGAGTTCGCGCCGTCCTCGGCGCGGCGTACGAGCAGAGCCTCCACGTCGGGGCGCGGGGTGGTGAGCTCCGGATGCCGTTCGGTGGCGGACTGCCATGCTTCCAGCGGGAGTTCGGACTCGGTGGCGCCCGCGGGACCCGGGTAGAAGGCGATGGTGCGCCCCAGTGCCGAGTTGTGGAACAGGAAGGCGAGGCCGACCGGGATCTGCAGCTCGTCCCAGGTGCGCGCGTCGAGGACCGCTCCCCCGAAGCTCAGGAAACGCTCGGGCACGGCCCGGAAGCGGAGGTCGGCGGCCTCGTCGGTGAACAGCAGATAGCAGGCGCGGCAGCTGCACATCAGGCCCCGGCTCTCCAGGTTCACCACGTGCGGGTGCTCGTCGCCGAGGGGCGCGGCGCACAGGTCGCAGCGCTCCTCGGCCGGTGCCTGCGGCCGGGTGCGGGAGAGCCTGAGCAGTGCCGCCGCGGGCGACGCCGTACGGCCTTGCGGGGTCATGTCGCCGCTCCCGCGGGCACCGCCAGGCAGACGGCCGCGCCCTCGGTGAGCACCGGCAGCGGGTCCAGGTGGATGCCGTCCTCGTCGAGGCAGGCGCCGGCCCGCCGCACGTCGTAGTGGGCGCCGCAGGCCGGGCAGCGCAGCACTCCCTCGCCCGGGGCACCGCCGAGCCGCCTGGCGAGCGTGGCGCCGCGCATCGGGGCGGCGCACCGGCCGCAGGCGTCCCGGAAGGCGTACAGGTCGGTGCCGATCCGGCAGGCGAGCACCGGGGTGCCGCCGACGGTGAGGTCCGTGACGGCACCGGGCTCCAGCGCGGTGAGTTCGGGCACGGCCGCCCAGGAGCCGCCGGCCTGCTCCGCCTCGTGCACCCGGGAGAACAGGGCGTCGACGGGCACGACCGCCGCGGCGGGGCCGTCCGCCGCGGGGGCCTGCACCTCGATGGCGGTGACCTCGGGTGCGGCCGCCTCGACGGCACCGCGCACGGCGAGTTCGAGCGTGGCCGCGGAGGAAGGGCAGCCGTCGCAGCTGCCGAGGAGCCGCAGCCGTACGGTGCCCTCCGCGGTGACGCCGAGGAGCTGGACGTCGCCGCCGTGGCTGCCGAGGTAGGGGCGTACGCCGTCGAGCGCGCGCTCGACGCGGCTCTCGACGCCGTACGGGTGCAGGCCGTGCACGAGCAGCAGGCTGGCGACCAGGTCGTCGCCCGCGAGCGCGGCGGCGAGGCGGTCGTCGAGCGCGCCGTGGTCGTGGACGAGGCCGAGGAGGCGTTCGAGTCCCGCGCCGTAGAAGTCGGTGATCAGGCGCACGAGTTCCTCGCTGCGCTCTCTGGCCGGTGTGCCGTGGACGGCGCTCGCGGCGATCAGCGCCTCGACGCGCTCGCCGGTGTCGCGCCAGTCCTGCGGGTCCCCGATGCCCTGGTCCTCGGAGTGTGGTGCGGTGTGCTGTGTCACGTCACTCACTGCCCGCCGACTGGGTCGGGGAGTGCAGCAGTTCGAGCTTCTTGCCGCCGCCGAGGTACATGTGCACACCGCACGGCAGGCAGGGGTCGAAGCTGCGCACGGTGCGCATGATGTCGATGCCCTTGAAGTGCTCCCGGTCGTTCTCCTCGAAGATCGGCTGGCCCTGCACCGCGTCCTCGTAGGGTCCCGGTGTGCCGAAGGTGTCGCGGGGGCTCGCGTTCCACGGAGTCGGCGGGTACGGGTGGTAGTTGGCGATCTTGCCGTCCCTGATCACCATGTGGTGCGAGAGCACACCGCGCACGGCCTCGGTGAAGCCGCAGCCGACGCCCTCCTCGGGGACCTCGAACTTCTCCCAGGTCTTGGTGCGTCCGGCGCGGATCTCGGCGAGGGCCTTCTCCGCGAAGTGCAGGGCGCAGGCCGCCGCGTACGCCTGGAAGTAGGTGCGGGCGCGGTTGCGCTCCAGGGTGTTGCTCCACTTCGGGACGTGCCACTCCAGCTCGACGGGGCCCTTGAGCGCCGTCTTCGGGAGGTTGATCTTCACGCTGTGCCCGGTGGCCTGCACGTAGCCGATGTCGACGAGGCCGGCGAGCGCGGTGGTCCACAGCCGGGCGAGCGGGCCGCCGCCGGTGTCGAGCGCGAGGTAGTCCTTGCCGTCGAACCAGCGGGGCGACATCACCCAGCTGTACTTGTCCTCCAGGTCGCGCTTCTGCGGCCGGGGGTTGGTGTGCTGGTTCCAGGGGTGCCTGCGGTCGACCGGGTTGCCCAGCGGGTCGTGGGTGACGAACATCTCCTGGTCCTCCCAGTCGCCGTAGTACGACGAGCCGAGGAGGATGCGGATGCCGAGGTTGATCTTCACCAGGTCGGTGGTGACGAGTTTCCCGTCCACGACCACACCGGGGGTGACGTACATCTTCCGTCCCCAGCCGGTCATGTCCTTGTACTCGAAGTTGCAGTGCTCCGGGTCCTGGAAGGAGCCCCAGCAGCCCAGCAGGATGCGGCGGTTGCCGACCTGCTCGTAGCCGGGCAGCGCCTCGTAGAAGAAGTCGAAGAGGTCGTCGTGCATGGGCACGACCTTCTTCATGAACTCGACGTAGCGCTGGAGGCGGGTGATGTAGTCCGTCATCAGCTGGACGGTGGCGACCGTGCCGACACCGCCAGGGTAGAGCGTGGACGGGTGCACGTGCCTGCCCTCCATCAGGCAGAACATCTCCCGGGTCATGCGGCTGACCTGGAGCGCCTCGCGGTAGAACTCGCCGGTGAAGGGGTTCAGCGAGCGCATGATGTCGCCGATGGTCTTGTAGCCGTGCGCCTCGGCGTGCGGCGACTCGGTGCGGTTCGCGCGCTCCAGCACACCGGGGTTGGTCTCGGCGACCATCTTCTCGCAGTAGTCGACCCCGACCAGGTTCTCCTGGAAGATGTTGTGGTCGAACATGTACTCCGCGGCCTCGCCGAGGTTGACGATCCACTCGCCGAGGTGCGGCGGCTTCACCCCGTACGCCATGTTCTGCGCGTAGCAGGAGCAGGTGGCGTGGTTGTCGCCGCAGATGCCGCAGATGCGGCTGGTGATGAAGTGGGCGTCCCGGGGGTCCTTGCCCTTCATGAAGACCGAGTAGCCGCGGAAGATCGAGCTGGTGCTGTGGCACTCGGCGACGGTCTTCTGCTTGAAGTCGATCTTCGTGTAGATCCCCAGGCTGCCCACGATGCGGGTGATGGGGTCCCACGCCATCTCCACCAGTTCGCTCTTGCCCTGGCTCGTCGCCGTCATTGCGCCGCCTCATCTGTCTCGGTGTGGGTCGGGAAGGGGTCACCGGCAGGACAGCGCCGGCCGACGAGTGGGAGTGCGGGTGCAGCGGTACGGGCCCGGCGCCGCGGGGGCGCCGGGCCCGCGCGTCACCAGGTGCGGCTCGCGCCCGTGGTGAGCTCGGTGCTCGGCCTGCGCCAGCGGGGCTCGCGGTCGAGCGTGTGGGTGGTCATCTTCCGCAGGCGCCGCATCGTCGCGCCGTAGAGGCCCTCGCTGGTGGTGGAGAGCTTCGCGCCGGGGGGCTCGTCCATGAACGGCATGAACTTGTCGGGGAAGCCCGGCATGGTGCAGCCGATGCAGATGCCGCCGACGTTGGGGCAGCCGCCGATGCCGTTCATCCAGCCGCGCTTGGGGACGTTGCACTTGACCGTGGGGCCCCAGCAGCCGAGCTTGACGATGCACTTGGGCGACCCGTACTCGGTCGCGAAGTCGGCCTGCTCGTAGTAGCCGGCCCGGTCGCAGCCCTCGTGCACGGTCTGCCCGAACAGCCAGGTGGGGCGCAGCGCGTCGTCGAGGGGGATCATCGGGGCCTGGTCGGTGGCCATGTAGAGCAGGTACGTCAGCGTCTCGGAGAGGTTGTCCGGCTGGATCGGGCAGCCCGGCACGCACACGATGGGGATGCCCGCCTTGGACTTCCAGTCCCAGCCCAGGTAGTCGGGCACGCCCATGGCGCCGGTCGGGTTGCCCGCCATGGCGTGGATGCCGCCGTAGGTCGCGCAGGTGCCGGCCGCGACGATCGCGGTGGCCTTCGGCGCGAGCCGGTCGAGCCACTCGCTCGTGGTCATCGGCTGGTCGGTGCCGGGCTTGTTGCCGAAGCCCGACCAGTAACCCTCGGCGTGCAGCCGCTCGTTGGGGATCGAGCCCTCCACGACCAGGACGAACGGCTCCAGTTCCCCGCGGTCCGCCTTGAAGAACCATTCGAGGAAGTCGTCGGCGCCGCCGTTCGGGCCGCACTCGTAGTCGATGAGCGGCCAGTGCACGGCCACCTGGGGCAGGCCGGGGAGTGCGCCGAGGGCGATCTCCTCGATGCTCGGCTGCGTGGCGGCCGTCAGCGCCACGGAGTCGCCGTCACAGCTGAGGCCTGCGTTGATCCACAGGACATGGATCAGCGTTTCTTCCGCTTTGACCGCGGCTTCTGTCGGCATGGCTCTGCCGCCTTCCGAGGAGGGGCTGTGTGGCTGTGTCCGGAGCGTCACAGGTGCACGAGGTCGCGCCACACGTGTGGCGCCGGTCACATTGCTACCATCTGACGGCCTCCTGGACGGTCCGGCAACGCAGGGCGCCACCGGAAGGCACCAAGGCAGCACCGCTCCCCCGGTGCCCGCAAAGCGCCTCCGAACAGCATCTATACCGTCGTGGACGCCGCAGCCCGCCGGCTGCTCCGTCCGGGTGATTCCGGCGGGTCCGCGGCCGACGCTCCGCGGCGGTGCGTGGCGCGGGGCGGCCCCTGCCGGATAGATGCGCCCTACGGCGACGGGCGAAAGGACCGGAGGCACGGGATGCACGAGCTCGCCCTCACGCAGGGTGTCGTGGACGCGGTCTGCGAGGCGGCGGAGGGCCGCCATGTGGAAGCGGTGACGGTACGCGTCGGCGTGCTCACCGCCGTGGTCCCCGATGCCATGCGATTCTGCTTCGACCTCGTCACCGCGGGCACGGTGGCGGAGGGCGCGCGGCTGGAGATCGACCAGCCCGCGGGCGCGGCCCGCTGCCGCGCGTGCGCCGCCGACTTCCCGCTCGACGGCCCGGTGCTGCTGTGTCCCTGCGGCAGCGCCGACGTGCAGGTCGTCTCGGGGCGGGAACTCCAGATCGTCTCGATGAGAGTGGGCTGAACCGGATGTGCGGAACCTGCGGTTGCGGTGACGGAGCGGACGGCGGTCGGGGGGTGCGCGTCGGCGTGCCCGGCGGGGCGGGGGCACACGGCCACCCGTACGGCCGTCCGGACCACGCGCACGACAGGCCCGGCGGGCACGCGCACGGTCACGGCCACGCGGATCAGGACGCCGGGCACGGCCACGTCCCCGACCCCGACCACCGCAGGGCCGGGGACGACGGGGAGACGGTGACGCTGGAGCAGCGGGTCCTCGCCAAGAACGACCTGCTGGCGGAGGAGAACAGGTCCTGGCTCGCCGCGCGGGGCGTCGTCGCCGTCAATCTGATGAGCTCTCCCGGCGCGGGCAAGACGACCCTGCTGGAGCGGACCGTGCGGGACCTCGCGGGGCGCCGGGAGGTCGCCGTCGTGGAGGGCGACCAGGAGACGATGCTCGACGCCGACCGCATCCAGCGTGCGGGGTGCGCGGTGGTCCAGGTCAACACGGGCGCCGGCTGCCACCTCGACGCGGCGATGATGCGCGACGCGCTCACCGAACTCGCCCCTGGCGAGGGCTCGTTGGTCCTGGTCGAGAATGTGGGGAACCTGGTCTGCCCGGCCCTCTTCGACCTGGGCGAGCGCAGCAGGGTGGTGATCATCTCGGTCACCGAGGGCACGGACAAGCCGCTGAAGTACCCGTACATGTTCGCCGCGGCCGACCTGGTGCTGGTCAACAAGGTGGACCTGCTGCCGTATGTCGACTTCGACCTCGACCGGTGCGCGGAGCACGCGCGGTCGGTCAGCCCCGGCGTGCGGGTGCTGCCGGTCTCCGCGACGACGGGCGAGGGGATGGCGGAGTGGTACGCCTGGGTCGCGCGGCAGTACGGGCCGGACGCCGCGGTCTCCGCCGCGGCCCGCTGAGGCCCCGGCCCGCTCCCGTCAGGCTCCGGCCCGCACCATCCGCAGGACCAGGCCCGCGTACAGGTCGCCCACCTCGTCGGGAGACCTGCTGCCCTCCTCGTTGAACCAGCGGGCCACGTCGATGCAGAGCGAGAGCACGGCGAGGGTGGTGCCCCCGATGTCCGACACGTCGAACTCGCCGTCCCGGACGCCGTCCTCCAGGATCCTGCGGACCACCGCGTCGCTCTGCCGGCGCAACGCGACGATCTCGGCGCGGTGTTCGGGTGCCAGAGAGTCGAGTTCGTACTGCACCACCCGTGCGGTGGTGTGCTGTTCCGCGTGCCAGTGCACGAACGCCCTGACCACCTCGGCGAGCCGCTCGGCCGAGGTGCCGGCGCCGGACTCGGCGCGCCGCAGGATGTCGAGCGCACGGTCGTGGCCGAGCCTGCTGATCCGGTGGAGGAGTTCTTCCTTGGTCTTGTAGTGGATGTAGAGGGCGGCGGGGCTCATGCCGGCGCGGCCCGCGATGTCCCGGGTGGTGGTGGCGTGGTAGCCGCGCTCGGCGAACGCGTCGACGGCCGCCACCAGCAGCCGCCGCGCGGCCTCGGGGGCGACCCCGGCCCATGCCGCGCCGCTCCCGCCGTCGCCGACCGATTCGGCCGTAGCCATGGATGCGCCCCTTCCGTCCGGGTGGTGAACTGCCGCAGGGCAGGACGAACACCATACCTCCGAAGGTGAGCAAGCGCTTAGGAAGTCCGGCGGGAGGGCTCCGGGGTTACCGCCGGGCACACCCGCGGCGACCTCGGGCGGCACCGGATTTCGAACGCGGGATTCGAAGGTGCAACGAATGGCTCCGGGCTCCTTGACCGCTTCATGACACGGGGCCAAGATGATGATCCTTCACCCGGAGCGCAGTGCCGACCACGGACCGTTCCGACTTCCCCACCCCGCGGCCGGCACACCCTGGCGGGGCTCCTCCGCCGCCAGGGACGCGCCGGTGACCGTCAGGCGCATCTCGCGGAGAGGACCCACCCGTGGCAACAGCAGAACCGAACAGCGCGGCGCCCATCGAACCCACCGCCTCACCGGCCGCGAGCATCGCCGATCCTGGCGCCCTCGGGCTCGCCGGGTTCGCGATGACCACCTTCGTCCTGAGCACCTTCAACACCGGGCTGCTCAGCGACACCCTGGAGACCGTGGTACTCCCGCTCGCCCTGTTCTACGGCGGGCTCGCCCAACTCCTCGCCGGAATGTGGGAGTTCCGCAGGGCCAACACCTTCGCCGCCACGGCGTTCAGCTCGTACGGCGCCTTCTGGCTCGCCTTCGCCTACTACATCTCCCACATCGCGCCGAAGCTCCCGCCGGCCCACGCCTACCAGGCCACCGGGCTGTTCCTGCTCGCCTGGGCCGTCTTCACCACGTACATGATCATCCCCGCGCTGCGCACCAGCGGGGCCGTCCTCGCGGTGATCGTGCTGTTGTCCGTCACCTTCATCCTGCTGACCATCGGGGCGTTCGCGCAGTCGACGGGCATCGACAAGGTCGGCGGCTGGACCGGGTACGTGACCGCGGCGGCCGCCTGGTACGCGTCGTGCGCGACGGCCGCCAACAGCACATGGAAGAGGGTCGTCCTGCCGGTGTGGCCGCTGGCCTGAGCGCGCCGCCCTCCCCCTCACACCACGGGTGCCCCGCCGCGCGGCGGGGCACCCGCCCGTGCGGGCGGGGTCCGTCAGAAGGCCGAGACCCCGGTCAGGGCACGGCCGATGAGCAGTTTCTGGATCTGGCTCGTGCCCTCGTACAGGGTCGTCACCCGGGCGTCGCTCAGGAGTTTGCCGACGGGGTACTCGTCGATGTAGCCGTAGCCGCCGAACACCTGGACCGCGTTGTTGGCGGCCCGCACGGCGGCCTCCGAGGCGAACAGCTTGGCCTGGGACGCTGCGGTGGCGAACTCCCGGCCCCGGTCGATGAGATCAGCCACCCGCCAGGTCAGCAGCCGGGCCGCCTCCACGTCCACGGCGATGTCGCTGATCAGCTCCTGCACCAGCTGGTGATGGGCGATGGTGGTGCCGAACTGCTCGCGCTCGGCCGCGTATCCGACGGCGGCGTCGAGCGCGGGCTGCGCGACGCCGACGCTGCCCGCCGCGACCGCCATCCGCCCCTTCGCGAGCGCGGACATGGCGACGGAGAAGCCCTTGCCCTCGGGGCCGAGCAGCGCGCCCGTGGGCACCCTGACCCCGTCGAAGGAGAGTTCCGCGGTGGCCTGGCCGCGCAGCCCCAGCTTGCCGTGGAGGGTGCGGCGGGTCAGACCAGGCGCGTCGGCGGACGCCGTCTTCGGCGCGATGGTCAGGGCGGGCTGGCCGCCCGCGCAGGCGACCAGGATCGGCGCGCTGATGCGCTACTTCGTCACGGGTTCCGCACTGTCGTCCTTCGCCCGCGGGTTCGTGGACGACCGCGAGACCTACGACCCGGCCGACTACCCGCACCTGGGCCAGGCCCATCTGCTCGCGGAGCACCGGCGGCGGGTCGACGAGGGCGCCTTCGAGACGGGCCTGCGCGCCCTGCTCGAAGGACTCGGCCTGGAGTACGGCCGCCGCGGCCTCGGCGGGACGGCGCGCGGCGGCCCTGCTCACGGCTCCTGACGGTACGTCAGTGCCCTTGTGAAGCAGTGGCGTTCACGGGATCAGAGCTGGATCGACTTCGTCTGCAGGTACTCCCGCAGGCCGTACGCGCCCATCTCCCTGCCCACCCCCGACTGCTTGTAACCACCGAAGGGGGCAAGGGTGTTGAAGGCGGCGCCGTTGATGTCGACGCGGCCGGTGTCCATCCGGCGCGCGAAGGCGACCGCCTCCTGCGCGGTGGCCGCCCACACCCCGCCGTGCAGGCCGTAGACGGTGTCGTTGGCGATGCGTACGGCGTCCTCCTCGTCCTCGTACCGCAGGATGCCGAGCACCGGGCCGAAGATCTCCTCCTGCGCGATGGTCATGTCCGTCGTGACGTCGGCGAAGAGGGTCGGCTCCACGAAGTAGCCGGTGGCGCGCGGCGCTTCGGTGCCGCCCGCGACAAGCCGCGCGCCCTCCGCGACGCCCTGGGCGATGTAACCGCGCACGCGCTCGCGCTGCTTGGCGCTGACGACGGGCCCGACCCGGGTGGCGTCGGCGGCCGGATCGCCGACGACGTACTCGCAGAGCGCCTCGCGCGCGAGGCCGACGGCCTCCTCGTACTGGTCCTCCTGGACCAGCATGCGCGTCCACGCATAGCAGGTCTGACCGGAGTTGGCCATCACATGGCCGACGCCCGCGGCGACCGCGCGGGGCAGGTCGGCACCCGGCAGGATCACATTGGCCGACTTGCCGCCGAGTTCGAGGGAGACGCTCTTGACCGCGCCGCCCGCGAGGGCGCCGATCCTGCGGCCCACCTCGGTCGAGCCGGTGAAGGACACATGGTCGACGCCGGGGTGCGCGGCGAGCGCCCGGCCCGCGGCGTGCCCGTACCCCGTCACGACGTTGAGGACGCCGGCGGGCAGCCCCGCGGCGTCCACGCACTCCGCGAACAGCTGCGCGGTCAGCGGCGTGTCCTCGGCGGGCTTGAGCACGAGGGTGCAGCCGGCCGCGAGGGCGGGCGCCACCTTGCTGACGATCATCGAGAGCGGGTAGTTCCAGGGGGTGATGGCGGCGACCACGCCGACCGGTTCGAGCAGGACCGTCGAGTTGGCGATCCGCTCCTCGAACGGGTGGGTGCCCGCCAGCTCCGCGTACGCCTCAAGAGCCGCGATGGGCGCGGCCGTCTGCACCGCCGCGGCGAACCGCGCGGGCGCGCCGAGCTCCGCTACGAGGGTCGCGGTGATCTCCTCCTTGCGGGCGGCCAGTTCGTCGTGCAGGACGCGCAGCGACCAGCCGCGCGCCGCGGGCGGGGTCGTGGCCCAGCCGGGGAGCGCGGCGCGGGCGGCCCGTACGGCCGCGTCGACGTCCTCCTCCACACCCGCGGGGACCTCGGCGATGATCCGCTCGTCCGCCGGGTTGACCACGGCGATGGTCTCCGCCGCGGCGGCGGGGCGCCACTGCCCGCCGATGTACATACCGTCGTGTGCCTTCATCGACATCCTCTCCAGGACAGCCGGTGCGGCTTGACGACGCGCGGACGCGCGTCGTCCGCACACATCGTGTCTGGACAAACTAGCGAGGGGGATTTGCCGCGCCAAGCATCAAGTCGGCACAAAAGGGAGCATTTTCGAGCCCCTTTCAGGGATTTCCGGCCCGTTTGCGGCCCTCTTCGCACGCCAGGCGGGACGGACGCCCGGTTCCCCGCCCCCGTTGACGGGCTCATTCCTTCGGTCAACCATAGGATTGAAGACGCGGGACCGGAGATCCTCACGAGGGAGTGGCGATGAGCGGCAGGACGACCAGCACCGGCGCAGGCGGCACGGACGGCGCGGACGGCGCGACCGACCGGGCGAGGAAGGCCGCGGCGGGCCTCGCCGAGCTGCGCGGCTTCGGCAACGAGCACAGCTCGGAGGCGGTACCCGGCGCTCTGCCCGACGGGCGCAACTCGCCCCAGCGCGCGCCGCTCGGGCTCTACGCGGAGCAGCTCAGCGGCACCGCCTTCACCGAGCCGCGTGCCCGCAACCGCCGCTCCTGGCTCTACCGCATCCGCCCGTCCGCCGCGCACCCCGCGTACACCAGGATCGACAACGGGAGCCTGCGCGGCGCCCCGTTCACCGAGACGGTGCCCGACCCCAACCGGCTGCGCTGGGACCCGCTGCCCGACCCGGCGCCCGGAACGGACTTCCTCGCCGGGCTGTGGACGCTCGGCGGCAACGGCGACACGGCGCAGCGGGTCGGCATGGCGATTCATCTCTACGCCGCCGACGCTCCCATGTCCGACCGGGTGTTCGGCGACGCGGACGGCGAACTGCTGATCGTGCCGCAGCAGGGCGGGCTGCTGTTGCGCACCGAGTTCGGGCTGCTCGCGGCGGCCCCCGGCGAGGTGGCGCTGATCCCGCGCGGGGTGCGCTTCCGGGTCGAGCCGCTGGACGCGGTGGTGAAGGGGTACGTCTGCGAGAACTACGGACGCCCGTTCGAGCTACCGGAGTTGGGGCCGATCGGCGCCAACGGCCTGGCGAACGCACGGGACTTCAGGGCACCGGTCGCGGCCTTCGAGGACACGGCGGGCCCGGTGACGGTGGTGCACAAGTTCTGCGGGAACCTCTGGGCCGCCGAGCTCGGCCACTCGCCCCTCGACGTCGTCGCCTGGCACGGCAACCACCTGCCGTACGTCTACGACCTGCGGCGCTTCAATGTCATCGGGTCGATCAGCTATGACCACCCGGATCCGTCGATCTTCACCGTGCTCACCTCGCCCTCCGACACGCCGGGCCTCGCGGGCGTGGACTTCGTGGTGTTCGCGCCGCGCTGGCTGGTCGGCGAGGACACGTTCCGCCCGCCGTACTTCCACCGCAATGTGATGAGCGAGTACATGGGCCTCGTGGAGGGCGCGTACGACGCCAAGCGGGCGGGCGAGGGCGGCTTCGTGCCGGGCGGCGGCTCGCTGCACAACATGATGTCGGCGCACGGACCGGACCGCGCCACCTACGAGCGGGCCAGCACCGCCGAGCTGCGGCCGCAGAAGGTCGACGACGGGCTCGCGTTCATGTTCGAGACCCGGTGGCCGGTCACTGCGACCGCGCAGGCGGCGGGCGCCGGCCACCTCCAGCGGGACTACGACCGCGTGTGGCAGGGCCTCGAACGCCACTTCCCGGCATGAGCGCCGGCCCAGGGGCGGCGGACGGCGGCGGACGGGCCCCCGCCTTCGCGCCCGCGCCACTCACCCGCCACCGCTGGCTGCCGTTGTGGTACCAGGTCTCGCAGTCGCTGCGCGCCTCGATACTCGGCCGCCACCCCGGCGCCCCGCTGCGCCTGCCGACCGAGGAGGACCTGGCAGCCCACTACGGCGTGGGCGTCCTGACGATGCGCAGGGCGCTGAAGGAGCTGGCGGCCGAGGGACTGATCAGCAGGCGGCGGCGGCACGGCACCTTCATCGAGCCGGGGGCGGGGCGCGGCGCCCCGCGGCGGCTGCTCGGCTCGGTGGACGCGGTGGTGGCACAGCAGTCGGGGGACCTGACGGAGGTCCTCGGCCACGGGCCCGCCGAAGTCACCGCCGAGTTGGCCGAATACTTCCCCGATCTGGCCGAGATCGTCTCCTACACGCGGCTCCGCAGGGACCGGGAGAGCGGCGAGCCGGTCAGCTGGGCGGAGAACGCCGTACGCCCCGAGGTCGCGGCGCGCATCGCTCCCGCGGCGCTCGAAGGGGCGCCGATGACGAAGCTGCTGCGGGACACGGCGGGGGTCGCGATCGGGCGGATCACCGACACCGTGCGCGCCACGCTGGCCGATCCGGCGACGGCCGAGCTGCTCGCGGTGCCGCTGCTCAGCCCGGTGCTGCACTACACGGGCGTGACGTACGACGGGCGGGGCAGGGTCGTGGACGTGGCGCGCATCCGCTACCGCGGCGACCGGTTCGCCTTCTCGGTCTCCGTGGAGGCGTGAGGAACGGCGCGGGGCCCGGGTCGTTACGCTTTTCGGGGGACGCGAGGACGTCACCGCCCGCGGAAGCTACCGACGAGGAGGGGGTACGGGGTGGCCGAGACGACCGCCGCGCCCGCCGGGACTCCGCTGCTCGCCGACCTGATGCCGTGGTCGGTCGCGCCGCTGCGGCTGGGCAGGGAGTGGGTCCTCGCTCCCGACGCGGCCTCGCTCACGGCCCGCTGGGACCGGCTCGTACGGGCCGAGGGCGCCGAGCGCGACGCCCTGTTCGCGCCGACCAGGGCCCGTACCCAGCACACGGCGGTGGCGGCGCTGCCCGGCGGCGCCGGCGGCACCGCGCGCTTCGCCCGGGAGGACGGGCCCTGCCCCGAGCCGCGGCGGGTGGCACACGGCCCGTTCGACGAGCAGTGGCTGATCCCCGACCACCGGCTGATCGACGCGGCACGCCCCGAGCTGTGGCGGGTCGCGGACGCGGCGCAGGTCTTCGCGGTCGAGCAGGGACATGTGCCGGGCGCCGCGGGCCCCGCGCTGCTCGTCTCGGCGCCGCTGCCGGACGGCCACTCCCCCGCGGGCCGCCCGGGGCGCGTACGGCCGCTGTACCGCAGGCCGGGCGGCGCCGAGCCGAACCTCGCCCCCGGCCTCACGGGCCTGCTGTCCGCGCGCTACGGGCAGGAGGTCGGCCCCGACGAGGTGCTGGCCTCGGCCGCGGCGGCGGCCGCGAGCGGAGCGGCCGGCTGCGCCGTGCCGCTGCCCGCCGACCCGGCGCTGTGGGCGGAGGGCGTGGCGCTCGGGGGCGAACTGGTGCGGATCCAGCTGCGCGGCGCGCGCGGTGGCGGGCGGCCGCGGCTGCCGGGCGGCCGCAGGCCCTATGTCCGCGCCGCGCTGCCCGCGCGCCCCGGCACGATCGCCTACACGGCGAAGGACGAGACGCTGCGCCTGGGCGAGGCGGGCCGGGTCGCGCCGGTGCCCGAGGGGGCGTGGGAGTACCGGGTCGGCGGGGTGCGGATGCTGGAGCTGTGGTTCGAGCGGCGGGCCGTGCACGCCGAGGACGGGACGCTGGCGGCGATCGGGCCCGCGGTGTGGCCGCAGACCTGGACGTCCGAACTGCTCGA
>NZ_BAABEP010000040.1:0-62973 GCF_039540215.1 Streptomyces tremellae | reverse complement strand
GCGCCGCGGCTACCGCGGGCCGCGGCGCCGCCTGCTCAGTAGCCGTAGCCGGAGCCCGCGGGGGCGCTTGCCGCGGTGGAGCCCTGCGCTGCGGGCGTCTTGGGGCCCTTCGCCGCCGGCACGGTCCTGCCCCGGTCGATCGCGGTGATGTGCTGTTTGATGGCGAACCAGACGCCCTTGACGTTCTGGCCGTTGGTCTGGCCCGGCGCGGTGTCGCCCTTGAAGGTGTACCCGGGCCAGCAGTTGAACGACTCCTGGCGGGTGCCGCCGGGGGTGGTGAAGGTGAACAGGGCCTTCTCCGGCAGCCCGGCGGCCTTCGCCTCCGCGTTCGTGACGACACCGGTCGGCGTCCACGTCGCCAGGCAGTCAGAGCCGCAGGCCGTCTTCATCGGCCAGGGCTGGTCCTTCGTGAACAGGTACAGCGTCCTGCCGTCCTTGTCCTGGAGCACCTTGCCCAGCTTCGGGTCGTCGAGCACGCCGAGCGCGGGACGGGTCACGCCCGCCTTCCAGCCGTCGGGCGCGGACGCGTACCACACACCGCCGACGCCCTGGCCCCTGACGTCGCCCGGCCTGGTGTCCTTCGCGTAGTAGTACAGCGGCTTGCCCGCGAGGGTGAGCTGCTTGGAGCCGTCGGCGCGGGTGAGGGAGCCGAGCAGGTCCGGGTTGAGGCCCTGCCCCGCGGAGGTGCCCGCTGCCGGGACCGGCGGCCACAGGGCGGCGCAGTCGCCCGCGCAGTTCGAGGTGTTCGGTGTGTCCTTGTCGAACACGTAGAGGGACATGCCCCGGGCGTCCGTCACCACCGACTTCAGCTTCGGGTCGTCGTGCAGCGCGAGGGTGCCCGCCGTGGCGGAAGGGGCCGGCTCGGCGGACGCGGAGCCCGCCGTGGCGGAAGCGGCCGGGCTCGCGGGGGCCGAGGGCTTCGCGTCGCCACTGCCGGCGCCGCAGGCCGAAACGGTGGCAAGGGCGGTGGCCGCGGCCCCGAACAGCAGGACGGTGCGGATTCTCTTCGTCATCGTATTCCTAGGTGGTCGCCTGGCGTCCGCCCCTGGGCGGCGCCTCCACCCCTATATACGGAGACGCGAGGGCTCCGCGTTCAGCTCGGAGTTCCGCACTGTGCCACGGACGTGCGCGGCGTCCGGGTGGCCGATGTCCTCCAGGATCTCCGCCGCGTCGCGCCACGCCCGCACCGCGCGGGCGGGCTCACCCGACGCCTGGAGGGTGTCGCCGATGTGCACCAGTGTGTCGGCCTCCAGGTAGCTGTCGCGGATCTCCCGGTACACGTCGAGCGCGTGCCCGAAGCACTCCAGCGCCCTGCGGTGCTCGCCGAGGTGGTGGTGTGCGTAGCCGAGGCTGTCCCAGGCAGCCGCCTCGCCGTTGCGGTCGCCGATCCGCTGGTGCGCGTCGAGCGCGCGGCGGCACGCGTCAAGCGCCTCCCCGTACGAGCCGAGCAGGATGTAGGTCCAGCCCACCTCGTTGAGGATGCCCGCTTCCCCGCTGAGCTCCCCCGTCGTGCGGTACAGCGCGGACGCCAGCCGGTAGTGGTCGAGCGCGTCGACGTGCCTGCCGCGCGTGTTGGCGAGGAACGCCAGGTGCCTGTGGGTGCGGCCCTGCCCCGCGGTGTCGCCCGTCTCGCCGAACAACTCCAGTGCGCGCAGCAGGTGTTCACGCGACTGGTCGGCCTGCCCCAGTCGGCACGCCGTCAGGCCGAGCGCACGGTGGGCGTACGCCTGCCCGCGTACGTCGCCGAGCTGCTGCGCCGTCAGCGCGGCCGTCGACTGCGCGGTCAGCTGCTCCTGCCAGCGGCCGTGCCGGTCCAGATAGCGCTCAAGGACGGAGGCAAGGCGCCAGCAGTACGGCGCCCTGCCCCGCCGCGCGCCCTGCTCGACGGCCGCGAGCAGCACCGGGCGCTCGGTGTCGAGCCACCGGCGCGCCGCGGTCTGGTCGTCGAAGGACACCGGCTCCGAGCCGGGCGACGGCGGATCGAGCGCGACGCGCTCGCGGTACGGGGCCAGCACCCGGTCCGCCGCGTGCGCGCTGTGCAGGAGGTGGTCGTACAGCCGCAGGGCCGCCGCCTCCGGCTCCTCGGGCCGCCCGTCCTCGTCGACCAGTTCCGCCATGTACGCCCGCAGCAGCTCGTGCGCGCAGAAACGGCCGGGCACCGTCTCCAGCAACAGGTGGGCGCGCACCAGTTCGGCGAGCAGCGGCCGCACGGCACGGGTCGGCAGCGCCACCAGGCCGGCGGCCGCGCGCACCGAGCAGTCAGGCCCCGGGTGCTGCGAGAGCAGCCGGAACAGCCGCGCGGCCCCCGGGCTCAGCGTGCGGTACGACCAGGAGAAGACGCACCGCGCGTCGGTGAGGGGATCCTCGCCCGCGAACGCGTCCAGGCTGCCGTGGCTCTCCCGCAGCTCCGCCGCGATCGAGGCCAACGAGAAGCCCGGGTGCACGGCGGCCCGCGCGCTGACGATCGCCAGCGCGAGCGGCAGCCGGCCGCAGCGCGTGACGATCTCCTCCACCGCGCGCGGCTCCAGGGCGACCCGGTCGGGCCCGAGCCTGTTGGCCAGCAGCTCCCGCGCCTCCGCCTCGGACAGCAGGTCCAGCGTCATCGACCGGGCACCGTCGCTCGCGACCAGCCCGTTCAGCTGGTTGCGGGAGGTGACGACGGCGAGGCAGCCGGGCGACGCCGGCAGCAGCGGACGCACCTGCTCCGAATCGCGCGCGTTGTCCAGCACCACCAGCACCCGCCGGTCCGCGAGCAGGCTGCGGTAGAGCGCCGTCTGCGCGCCGAGACCGGACGGCACCTGCTGCGCGGGCACCCCCAGCGCTTCGAGGAACGACAGCAGCGCCTCGCCCGGCGGCATCACCGCGCCCGCCGGGTGGAACCCGCGCAGATTCACATACAGCTGTCCGTCGGGGAAGCGGTCGGCGACCTCGTGCGCCCAGTGCACCGCCAGCGTGGTCTTGCCGACCCCGGCCATGCCGCCGATCGCGCTGATGACCACGGCGCCCGGCTGCCCGCCCGCCGCGGGCAGCAGCGCCCTCGACCGGGCGAGCTCGGCCCGGCGCCCGCTGAAGACCGCGAGATCCGGAGGGAGCTGGGCGGGACGCACCCGAGGGCCGGCCGCCGGGTGGGCGGTGCCCACCGCCTCGGCGGCCCCGGCCCGCCCCTGCGGCTCCGCCTCCCCGGCCGCGCCGGACGCCGGCGCCACGCTCTGCCGCAAGACCTGCTCCTGCGCGGACCGCAGCTCAGGACCGGGATCGATCCCGAGGTCGTCCGCGAGCCGGGTGCGCACCGCGCGGTGGACCTCAAGTGCCTCGGCCTGGTGCCCCGTCGCCGCGAGCACCAGCATCAGCCGCGCCTGGAGTACCTCGTCGAGCGGATGGTGCGCGGCGGCGCGCCTGAGGGTGATCAGTACCCGCTCGGTCACTCCGGGCCCCGCGGCCAGGGCGTACTCCGCCGCCCCCTTGAGCGCGAGCAGGTGCTCCCGGTCGACGGCGGTGAACACCGGGTGGGAGCGTGCCTGCGAGGGTATGCCGGACGCGGTGGGCCCGCGCCACAGCCCGAGCGCCCCGACCAGCAGCTCCGTGGCCTTCGCCGGCTCGTCGGCCCGCGCGAGCCGCTCGGCCTCCTCCCGCATCGAGCGGAACCGCAGCAGGTCGAGCGCCCCGGGGGCGACGTCGAGCCGGTACCCGCCGGAGCCGCGCACCAGGCACCGGGACGCGCCCCGGCCCGGCAGTCCGGGCTCCAGCAGGCGGCGCAGCGCGCCCACGTGCCGGTGGACGACGTTCACCGCGCTGTCCGGCGGGCCCTGGCCCCAGAGCACGTCCACGATCTCGTGCATCGCCACCGGGTGGCCCGCCTGCGTCAGGAGCAGAGCGAGCAGCGCCCGCTGCTTGGGCGGGCCCAACGCGAGTTCGGTCTCGCCTCGCCATGCCCTGACGGGCCCCAGTACTGTGAAGCGCACGGTGAGTGAGTCTAGGACCGGCCCCGCGGCTGCCGTACCGCGCGTCCGCCGTGCGCACAGGTCTGTCACACCTCCGATGTCCGCCCGGCGGCCGTGCCGCATGTCCTGCTGGCGGGACGCCCCGCACAGCCGTACGGTTGACGTGCGACCGACTACGCGACGTGACCGGAAAGGTCGGACGGGCGGACACCATGGCTCAGAACGAAGGACCGGCGGCGCGGATGGCGATCTGCAGCCACCTGGCGGATGTGGAACCGGTGACCGCGGACAGTGAGGACAGCTGTCCCGACTGTGTGGCGATCGGTGACACCTGGTTGCACCTGCGCGAGTGCCAGAACTGCGGGCACGTGGGCTGCTGCGACTCCTCCAAGAACAAGCACGCCACCGCGCACCACAACGCGACCGGCCACCCGCTGATCCGCAGCTATGAGCCGGGCGAGGGCTGGTGGTGGTGCTACGAGGACGGCGTGGCCTTCGAGGTCGAGGGCATGGGCCCGGTCCGCCCCCTCTGACTCAGCGCCCCGGCCGCGGCCCACGGCGCGGGGCCGCCCCGGGCCGCTCAGGCGGGCGTCACCGTGAACAGGGCGCCGTCGGGGTCTCGCAGTGTCGCGTCGCGCTCCTGTGCGCCCTCGGACGCGGACGCCACCAGCGAGCCGCCGCCCGCGACGGCCGCCGCCACGGACCTGGCCACGTCGGGCACCCGGAAGTACACCCGCCAGCGGGGCCTTGCCTCCGGGGCGGGCGACGCGGGCACCGCGCCGCCGCCGATGCGCGCCACCATCCGCCCGTCCTGCCGCAGCACCGCGTCCCCGTCCTCGTACACCGGGGACAGCGCGCTGCCGCCCTCCGACCAGCCGAGCACCGGCTCGTAGAAGCCGGTGGCCGCGGCCGCGTCCCGGGTGCGCAGTTCGAGCCACGCGGGCGCGGAGCCCCGCCCGACCGTCCAGTCGGAGCGTACGGCTCCCTCCCAGATCCCGAAGGCCGCGCCGTCCGGGTCTCCGGCGAGCGCCGCGCGCCCGGTGTGGAACGCGAGCGGGCCCACGGCGACGGTCGCGCCGCGCTCCCGGATCCTGGCGGCCGCCGCGTCCACGTCGGTCACCGCGAAGTAGGGCGTCCAGGCCGCGGCCACCTGGAGCGAGGAGGCGAGCCCCCCGATGCCCGCGACGGGCGAACCGCCCGCGAGGGCGACGCAGAAGCCGTCGCCGAGGCTGGTGTCCCGGTAGGTCCAGCCCAGCACGTCGGCGTAGAAGCGCTGCGCGCCCGCCAGATCGCGGGAGAGCAGGGTCACCCAGCACGGCGCCCCCGCGACCGTCTCAGAACGTGCTCTCTGGACCTGCTCCATGCGGCTCTCACTCCACCCGGCTCGACGGCATCCCTGCCGGCCCACTCTGCCAGGTGCGGGAGGGCGCGCCGGTGCCCGGGTGCGGGACCAGGACGCTCAGCGGACCAGCAGCTCCACCCCGCCGAGGACGGTCGCCGCGATCACCAGGCGCTCGAACAGGGCCTGGTCAAGGCGGTCCGCGCAGATCCGGCCCAGGTACGCGCCGGGCAGCACGAACACCGCGAGCGCCGCGTCGAGCAGCAGCGAGTGCCCGTCCACCAGGCCGAGCGCGGCACTGAACGGCAGCTTGGAGACGTTGACGACCAGGAAGAACCACGCGGCCGTGCCGAGGAACCGCCACTTGGCGAAGCCCGCAGA
The DNA here is from genome assembly GCF_039540215.1 of Streptomyces tremellae. Lineage (NCBI taxonomy): Bacteria > Bacillati > Actinomycetota > Actinomycetes > Kitasatosporales > Streptomycetaceae > Streptomyces > Streptomyces tremellae. The sequence goes on along the minus strand of NZ_BAABEP010000040.1, from coordinate 57,312 downwards.
GAGCAGGTAGAGGGACATCACAGGGCCGCCCGCGTTGGCGACCATCGTCGTGAACCCGCCGAGCACGCCGTACGAACCCGCCCTGAGACGGGCGCCTCCTGCCTCCCGCGCGGCGGGTTCCGGCACCCCGTCCGCGGGCGGCCGTGGCGCGGGGCGTGCGGTGGCCCGCCTGCGCCACACCGTGACGGCCGCCATCAGCAGCAGGATCGCCCCGATCGACGTGCGGACCGCCGTGTCGTCGGCCCACACAAGGAAGGCCGTGCCCACCAGGACACCCGCCGCCACGGCGGGGAACAGCCGCAGCAGCGTGGGCCAGTGGGCGTGCCGCCGGTAGCTGAGCACCGCGATCACGTCCCCGGCGGCGAGCAGCGGCAGCAGCACACCCGTCGACGCGCGGGCCGGCAGGAGGGCCGCGAAGACCGCGAGGGAGATCGTGTTGGCGCCGCTCACCGCGGTCTTGGAGAAGCCGACGAGGACGGTCGCGGCGGCCAGCGCGAGGAACGCCCACACCGAGAGGCCGAGGACGGTCACCGGCGCACGCCCGCGGTGGCGCGGGCCCGCGGCGGTCGGCGGGGGAGCGGGGCGGGGCGTGCGTCGCGTATCGGCATGGGGCGAGGCTACTGGCGGGGGACGGCCGCGCGGCCCGCGGCCGCAGGCGGCGGAGCAGGCAGGAAGCAGCCCGCCGCGCACCCGACGAGCACCGCCGCGAGGCCGACCACCCCGGCGGAGGTCAGCCGCAGCAGCAGCGCGCCCGCCGCGGCGCCCGCCAGCATCGTCACCACCGAGGCGGCCTTGCGCATCTGGCTCGCCTCGGCGCCCCGGCCGAGCGCGCTGCCCGCCGCGAACCCGGCGAGCGACTGGGTGATGACCGTCGTGGTCACGTCGCGCGCGCCCATGAGCCGCACGACGGACGTCTGGGCGCCGAGGCAGAGGGCGAGGACCGCGATCAGCACGGAGCGCGGCACGCCCGTCGTCGCCAGCAGGCCCGCGCCGACCAGGGCAGCGAGGGCCGCGAAGACCAGCGCCTCACCGGCGAACGCGACACCCGCCCGCCGCCCGCCGAGCCCATCCGGCCCGGCCGCCAGCCCGATCCTTCCGCCGAGCAGCGAGCCGGCCGCGAACGCGGCCATCGCCGTCAGCGGACCCGCCACGGACAGGCCGGAGCCCGGGGCCACGGAGAAGCCGAGGAGCAGGACGTTCCCCGTCATGTTGCCGACGAAGGCGCGGCCGAGACGCAGATAGCAGAAGGCGTCGACGAGGCCGGTCGAGAAGGTCAGGAACAGCAGCGCGGGCACCGCCCACCGGTCCGCCACGGGCAGCCGCTCGGCCATGGACCCCACCTGCCTTCCGCCGGACCCGGGCCGGCGTGTCAGAGTTCTCGCAGTTCCCGCAGTTCCCGCAGTTCCCGCAGTTCTCGCAGTACCTGCGGTTCCCGCAGTGCCGGCTCCGCCCGCGGTTCCGGCGCCGCCCGCCGTACGCACTGCCCGCTGTTCCCGCACCACCCGTTGTTCCCTCAGTCCACGCTCATTCGACCACGTTCGAGCGCCGGGTCCTTCCACCCCGGCGCAGCGGGCCACCGCCCGGCGGGCCCACCGCCGTGCACAGGCGCCCGCACCGCAGCAGAAGGAGACAGCCGTGCGCCCCACGCCAGGAGCGACCCCCGCCCCGAGCCCCGCCAACTGGGCCGGCAACATCGTCTTCCGCGCCGCGCGCCTGCACACGCCCGCGACCGTCGACGCACTGCGCGCCACCGTCGCGGCCGGCGACCGGGTCAGGGTGCTCGGCAGCGGCCACTCCTTCAACGCACTCGCCGACACGACGGGCGACCTGGTGTCCGTCGCGGGGCTGCCCGCGGCCGTGGACATCGACGCGGGCGCGCGCACCGCCGAGGTCACCGGAGGCCTGCGGTTCGCCGGGTTCACCGGCTCCCTGCACCGCGCCGGGCTCGCCCTGCACAACCTGGGGTCGCTGCCGCACATCTCGCTCGCCGGGGCCTGCGCCACCGGTACCCACGGCTCGGGCGCGGACAACGGCTCGATCGCCACGGCCGTGCGCGCGCTGGAACTGGTCACGGCCGACGGTTCCCTGCTCACCCTGGAACGCGGCGACGAGGGCTTCGACGGCGCCGTCGTCAGCCTGGGCTCCCTGGGCGTCGTCACCCGCGCCACCCTCGACCTGGTGCCCTCCTTCGACGTGCGGCAGTGGGTGTACGAGGGGCTGCCGGGCGCCGCGCTGCGCGAACGGTTCGACGAGGTGCTGACGGCCGCGTACAGCGTCAGCCTGTTCACCCGCTGGCGCGCCGACGCGATCGAGCAGGTCTGGCTCAAGCAGCGCGTCGGCGACCCGGTGCCGGGCACCGAGGGGACCACGGGCGACGCGCCGGGCACCTGGCTCGGCGCGCGCCTCGCGGACGGCCCGCGCCACCCGGTGCCCGGCATGGACCCGGCACACTGCACCGTCCAGGGCGGCGAGGCGGGCCCCTGGCACGAGCGGCTGCCGCACTTCCGCGCCCAGTTCACCCCGAGCAACGGCGACGAGCTCCAGAGCGAGTACTTCGTGGCCCGCGAGGACGGCCCCGCCGCCTACGAGGCGCTGCGCGCCGTCGCCGACCGCATCGCCCCCGTGCTCCAGGTCGGCGAGATACGCACCGTGGCCGCCACCGGCCTCTGGCTCGACCCGGCGCACGGCCGCGACTCGGTCGCCTTCCACTTCACCTGGGTCCAGGACCTCGACGCGGTCACGCCCGCGCTCGCCGCGATCGAGGAGGCGCTCGAACCGTTCGCGGTGCGGCCCCACTGGGGGAAGGTGTTCCTGATGGGGGGCGAACGGCTGAGGGAGCTCTATCCCCGCTTCGACGACTTCCGCGCCCTGGCCGCGCGGCTCGACCCGGATGGGGTCTTCCGCAACGAGCTGACCTGCGAGTTCTTCGGCTGGGAGCTGGGCGCCTGACCCTGCGGGCGGCCCGGACGGCACCGGGTCGCGGCGCGCTCGTGTGATCTATCGTTCACACGCAGGGGTGGTTTTCGTGCCATCGGACTTCCTACGCTCGCCCCTATGTTCCGGTCCGTCCCGCCCGGGTCCGCCGCTGCCCTGCGCCGCCGCCCGCTGCTGTACACGTCCGCGGCCGTCGCCCTGCTGATCGCCGGGTGGGCGGCGGCGGACGGCGCGGGCACCGCTGACGCGGCCGACGGGCACGCGAGGGCCGCTGCGCGCGCCGCGCCGCCGCTCCCTGCGGTCCCGGCCCCGCGCGCCGCGCCGCCGTCGTCCGTCGTCCCGGTCCCCGCCACCGCCGTACCCGCCTCACTCCCGGCCGCGCCCGCCGCGGCCCGCGGCACACCGGAGCACGCCGTGCGCGAACTGCGCATCACCCTCGACAAGGGCTCGCACGCCGCGCTCTCCGTCGCCGCGCTCGACCTCACCGACGGGCGCAGGGCCGGATACGGCACCGCGGACGAACCCGTCTTCGACACCGCGAGCATCGTCAAGGCCGACGTGCTCGCCGCGCTGCTGCTGCGCGCCCAGGACTCGGGGCACGCCCTCTCCGCCGCCCAGCGCGACCTCGCCTCGGCCATGATCAAAACGAGCGACAACCGCGCCACCGACCGGCTCTGGAACACCATCGGCGGCACCGCGGGGCTGACCCGTGCCAACCGCAGGCTCGGCCTGACGCACACCACGGCCGGCGCCGGCGGCCTGTGGGGGCTCACCCAGACCACCGCGCACGACCAGCTGACACTGCTGTCCGCCGTGTACGGCACCGGCCACTCGCCGCTCACCGCGGCCTCGCGCGCCTACGCGCGCTCCCTCATGGCCGGGGTGGAGGCGGACCAGCGGTGGGGCGTCTCGGCGGGCGGCACCCCGGCCGGGCTCAAGAACGGCTGGCTGCCGCGCAGCGCCACCGGCAAGTGGGACATCAACAGCATCGGCGCCGTCACCGCGGGCGGGCACCGCGTGCTGCTGGCCGCCCTGTCGTCGGGAAACTCCGGCATGGACGCCGGGATCTCCCTCGTGGAGAAGGGCGCGCGGGCCGCCGTGGCCGCGCTCGGCCTGCACGCCACGACCTGACGGGCCGGGGCACCCGGCAGCGGGCGCCCCGCGCTCTACGGTGCGGGCCGCGTCCGGACGTACGGTGGTCCGCATGGCAGCCCCGTACCAGCGTCCGGAGCCGCGGCCCGCAGAGCCCACGGCCGACCCCCTCTCGGACATCCTCTCCTCGCTGAACCTGCGCACCGGCTCGCTGTCCGGCTTCGACGCCGGCGGCGACTGGTCGTTCTCGTTCGGCGTGCACGAGCACATCAAGATCGGCGTCGTCCTCAGCGGGGGCTTCTGGCTCTCGGTGGACGACGGGGACTGGCGGGAGCTGCGGGCCGGCGACTGCTACCTCCAGGCGGCCCGCGCGTCCTTCCGCGTCGCCTCGCGGCCCGGCCTCGCCACGGAGCCGGGCGCGCCGGTCTTCCAGGCCTCCCGCACCAGGATCGTCCCGCTCGGCGACCCGGCGGCGCCCCGCCGCACCCGGGCGCTCGGCGGCAGCGTGACCTTCCTCGACACCACGGTGGCCCTGCTCCTCGAAGGGCTGCCGCCCGCCGTCACCATCCCCGCGGGCACCCCTGAGGCGCTCGCCATGCGCCCGCTGCTCGAACTGCTGATGGCGGAGACCGCCGCGGGCCGCCGCCTCGGCGGCGCGGTGATGTCGGAGCGGCTCACCGAACTCCTCTTCGTCCAGGCGCTCAGGGCGCTCGCCGCGGGCGGCGGCGGCCACCGGCTGAGCGGCTGGCTCGGCGCCCTGGGCGACGACCGCATCGGCGAGGCCCTCGTCCTGATGCACCAGGACCCGGCGCACGGCTGGACCGTCGCGGAACTCGGCGCCAAGGCGGGCATGTCCCGTGCGGCCTTCGCGTCCCGCTTCCGCGCGCTGGTGGGCCTGCCGCCGCTCGACTACCTCCAGCGCTGGCGCGTGCTGGCGGCCGGGCGTGAACTGCGCACCGGGGACCGCACCGTGGCGTCCGTCGCCGCCCGCTGGGGGTACGGCTCGGAGAGCGCCTTCAGCAACGCCTTCAAGCGGGTCACCGGGGTCTCGCCGGGCCGCTACCGCGAAGGCGCGCACGCCCCTGGCGTCCTGCCGGACGGCTGGCCCGCGCCCCAGTTCAGGGCGGACGGCGCGGGCCGGGGCTGAGTCTGCCGGAGGAGCGGGGCACCGGAGGACGGCGGCCCGCCGCGGGCCCGGCTGGACGTACGCGCAAGTTCCCTGGACCATGCGTCATGGCCGGGGCCCGCCCCGCTCCGTAGCGTCACGAGGGTGAGCCCCGTGGACGGCGCGGGGCCAGAAGACGGTTGGACCACCATGAAATACGCGCAGCTCGGCAGCACCGGCATCTTCGTCTCCCGGGTGTCGCTCGGCACCATGACCTTCGGCGGCAAGGACATCGAGCCCTGGGACCGGATGGGTGCCCTCGACCAGAAGGCGGCCGGTGAACTCGTCGGCATCGCCCTGGACGGCGGCGTGAACCTCTTCGACACCGCGGACGTCTACGCGGCGGGCGAGAGCGAGGAGATCCTCGGCAAGGCCCTCGGCAGGCGCCGCGACGACATCGTGCTCGCCACCAAGGCGTGCGCGCCGATGGGGCGGGGCGCCAACGACCAGGGCCTGTCCCGGCTGCATCTGACCCGCGCGCTCGACGCGAGCCTGCGCCGCCTCGGCACCGACCACATCGACCTCTTCCAGCTGCACGGGTTCGACCCGTACACCCCGCTGGAGGAGACCCTCGGCGCGCTCGACGACGCTGTGCGCCAGGGCAAGATCCGCTACATCGGCGCGTCCAACTTCACGGCCTGGCAGCTGATGAAGGCGCTCGGCGTGTCCGACCTCAGGGGACTGAGCCGCTTCGCCTCGCTCCAGGTGTACTACTCGCTCGTCGGCCGGGACCTGGAGGACGAGATCCTGCCCGCCGTGCGGGACCAGGGCCTCGGGCTGCTGGTGTGGGGACCGCTCGCCGCGGGCTTCCTGACCGGCAAGTACACCCGCCAGGGCGCCACCGACGAGGACGGGCGCCGCCTGAAGGGCAGCCTGCCGCCCGTGGACGCCGAGCGCGGCCACGACGCCGTCGACGCACTGCGGGCGGTGGCGGAGCGGCACGGCACGGACATCGCCGCCACCGCGCTCGCCTGGGTGACCGCCCAGCCCGGCGTCAGCAGCGCCGTCGTCGGCGCCAAGCGGCCCGAGCAGCTGCGGGCCAACCTCGCCGCCGCCGACGTCGAACTCACCGCCGAGGACCTCGCGGAGCTCGCCGCCGCGTCGGCGCCCGCGCCCACCTACCCCGCCTGGATCACCCCGGACCCTGCGGGCCGCGTCCCGCGCGGCTGACGCCCCGTCCGCGGGCGCGGCGGCGGACGGGGCGTCAGCCACCCCATGCGGTCCACCTGCCGCATCTTGTTGGTCACGTCCAGGGCGGCGACCTGGTACGACTCGGCGGGCGTCGGGTAGAAGACGGCGTCCACGGCTCGCCGATCGCCGGCATCCTCGCGGACGCCGGCGCCAGGTTCGCCACCGCGAGCACCCGCCTCGCGGTGCAGCATTCCGTCCCCTACGAGTTCGTCACCACGAAACTCGCCGACGCCGACGCGGTGTTCTACGACACGGCCAACGACGGCAAGCCCGCTGACCTCGGCCCGAAGCTGTTCGCGCAGCAGGCGTTCAAGCAGCTGCCCGCCACCCGGGTGCGCCACCTCTTCGGCAGCGAGTGCTTCCTGTCCGGCGGGTTCGGGGGCGCACTCGCCGCGTTCGACGGCTTCGAGTCCGCGCTGCGGAAGCTGAAGACGGCATGAGGGGCGGCCGTGCGCCCGCGGCCCGCCGGGACCGCGGTGGCCGCGTCAGCGCCCGCCGCGGTCCCGGGCGGCGAAGTACGCGCCGGGCGTGCGGCCGGTCTCCGCCCGGAACGCGGCCACGAACGAACTCGGCGTCGTGTACCCCACCTGCCGCGCCACGGCGGCCAGCGGCCGGTTCGCCGCCATGTGCTCAAGCCCCGCCCGCAGCCGCACCCGGGTGCGCCAGCGGCCGAAGGAAAGACCCGTCTGCGCGCTGAACAGCCGGGCCAGCGTCCGGGCGCTCGCGCCCGCGTCCCGGCCCCACTCGGCGAGCGCCCGCGGGTCGGCGGGCGAGGCGATCAGCGCGTGCGCCACCCGCAGCGCCCGCTCGTCCGTCGGCATCGGCACCTCGATCGTCGTCACGCCGACCGGCCGCAGCAGGTCGAACAGGACCGCCTCGGCCCGGCGGCGCGGCCCCTGGTCGAGGTCGGGGTCGCCGAGGTGCCGTATGAGTTCGCGCAGCAGCGGGCCGACCGAGACGACCGTGGGCCGGGTCCAGCGGACGGGGCACCGCTCGGGCAGGAGGTACACGCTGCGCATCAGCGCGGGTCGGGTGGCCGTCGTGGCGTGCGGGACCCCCGCGGGGATCCACAGCGCGAGCGTCGGGGGCAGCACCCACTCGTGCTCCTCCACGTCCACGCCGAGGACGCCCGCCGACGCCCACACCAGCTGGTGCACGTCGTGCTCGTGCTCGTCGAAGTGCTGGCCGCGCGGCATGTCGAAGTTGATGACGCGCAGCGCTTCCCCGGAGGCGTGGTGCGCGTCCCGCCGGCCGCCGCCCGTGCGGCGCGCAGCCGGAAGCGGGGCCGGCTCGGCGGGGGCCCCCACCGAGCCGGCCCGAGCCTCGGCCTCCCGACCGCCCCCGCCACGGGTGCGCACCGGGGCGTCCTGCTGTCCTGCGTGTCCGTTGAGCGACATGACACGGCACTGTATCGCCTGTTGGCCAGTGCCGTGCCGCCGATAGGCTCTCTCCCGGGTGTTCCGCGCCCCGGCCGGGCCCGCCAGGTCCGGCAGACCGCGGCTGCCGGGCGGCCCGTGCCCCGCGCACGCAGGCAGCACCGGCGGTCCACCGCCCCCACGTCCCCCGGAAGGTGACCCCCCAGCATGTCCGAAGCCCCGGCCGGCCACGACCCCGACCGCCCGCCGTCCGCGGCCGAGCGGCCGCCGGGCCCCGACGCGCTGCTCCTCGCCACCGCGCGCTCGCTGCGCGGGAAGCTCTCCTTCGCCGCCCTGCTCGCCTGCACCCACCAGGCGGGCGAGGCGCTCGTCCCGGTCCTCGTCGGCGTCGTCGTGGACCGCGCCGTGGACGGCGGGAGCGTCCACGACCTCGTCCTCTGGCTCGGCGTGCTCGCCCTCGACTTCCTCGGGCTCTCCCTCTCCTTCAGGTTCGGCTCGCGCTCCGCGATCCTCTCCTCGGAACAGGCCGCGCACGACCTGCGGGTACGGGCCGCGAGCCGCCTCCTCGCCCCGGGCAGCGCGACCGACCCGGGCACCCGCGGCCGCACCCCGGGCGAGCTGCTGTCCGTGGCGACCTCCGACGCCCAGCGCGTCGGCCAGTTCAACGCCGGCCTCGTCGTCACGGCGGGCGCCGTCGTGGCGCTGGTGCTCGCCGCGGTCCTGCTGCTGCGGATGTCGCTCGGGCTCGGCCTCCTCGTGGTCGTCGGCACGCCCGCCGTCCTCGTCGGTATGAACAGGCTCGGCCGCCCGCTGGAGCGCAGGGGCGCGGCGGAGCAGGCCGCCGCGGCCCGCGCCGCCGGCACGGCCGTCGACCTCGTCGCCGGGCTGCGGGTGCTGAAGGGGCTGCGGGCCGAACGCCCCGCCTACGCGCGGTACGTGGCGGTCAACGGCGCCAGCCTGCGCGCCACCCTCTCCGCGGCGCGCTCCGAGGCGCTGCTCGACGGTGTGGCGCTGCTGCTCGCCGGGGCCCTCGTCGCCGCCGTCGCCCTGGTCGCGGGGCGGCTCGCGCTCACCGGCTCCATCAGCCTCGGCGACCTGATCGCCTGCGCCGGGCTGTGCCAGTTCCTGATCGGACCCACCCAGACACTGATGTCGTTCGGACCCGACCTCGCCCGCGCCCGCGCCTCCGCGGGCCGGATCGCCGTCCTGGTCCCCGACCCGGGCCGCCCGGCGACCGCCCCCGCCGCCGGGGCCGCGGCGACCGCTCAGCACGGGCCCGGGGCCCCGGACCCGCGGGACGCACCAGGGCACACCCCCGGAGCGCTGTCCCTGCGCGGCGTCTCCACCGGCCACCTGCGCGGGGTGACGCTCGACATCGCGCCGGGCGAGCACGTCGGCGTCGTCGTGCCCGACCCCGCGGCCGCCGAGGAGCTGATGGGGTGTCTCAACGGCGAGCGGCCACCCGAGTCCGGCACCGTCACGCTCGACGGCACGCCGCTGGCCGACCTGCCGCTGGAGACCGCCCGCGCCGCCGTCCTGGTCGCGCCGCACCACCCGTACCTCTTCGACGGCAGCGTCGCCGACAACCTGCGGGTCCCCGGCAGGGCGGGCGACACCACGCCCGCGGACGAGGCCGACCGGCGGGCACTGGCCGCCGCAGCCGCCGACGAGGTCGTCGACGCGCTGCCGGACGGCGCCGGGACCAGGATCGGCGAACAAGGGGCCTTCCTGTCCGGCGGGCAGCGCCAGCGCGTCGCGCTCGCCCGCGCCCTGCGCGCCGATCCGCCCGTACTGGTGCTGCACGACCCCACCACCGCGGTGGACTCCGTGACGGAGGCGCGGATCGCCGACGGCGTCCGCTCGCTGCGCCCCGGGCGCACCACCGTCGTGGTGACCTCGTCGCCGACCCTGCTCGCCGCCTGCGACCGGGTCGTCCTGCTGACCGGCGGCGCGGTCGCCGCCGCCGCGCCGCACGCCAGCCTCGCCGCGTCCCACGCGGACTACCGCGCGGCGGTGTTCGCATGAGCGACGTCGTCAGGGAACTGCTGCCCACCGCGACCGGCGCGCGCACCCGCCGCGCCGCCGTCGAACTGCTCGCGCGGCACCGGTGGCTCACCCTCCTCACCGTGGCCGTCTTCGCCGGCGGCGCCGCCGCGGGGCTCGTCGCGCCCTTCGCCCTCGGCCGGATCGTCGACGCCGTGACCGAGCGGCAGGGCTCAGGCGCTGTCACGGCGGCGGCCGCGGTCCTGCTGGCGGGAGCGTTCGCGCAGGCCGCGCTGGGCGCGGCGGGCGACGCGCTGAGCGCCCAGGTCGGCGAGAGCGCGCTCGCGAGACTCCGCGAACGCGTCATCGCCCGCGCCTTCGCGCTGCCCGCCCAGCGCATCGAGGAGGCGGGCGCCGGCGACCTCGCGGCCCGGATCGGGGACGACTCCTCACTCGTCGCCGCCGCCCTGCGCAACGTGCTGCCGAGGATCACCTCCGCCTCGCTCACCATCGTCTTCACCCTGCTCGGCCTCACCGCGCTCGACTGGCGCTTCGCTCTCGCGGGGCTGTGCGCCGTCCCCGTACAGGCGGCGACGCTGCGCTGGTACCTGCGGACCTCGACCCCGCTGTACGCGGCGCAGCGCATCGCGGGCGGCGAGCGGTCCCGGCAGATCCTGGAGTCCGTGTCCGGCGCTCCCGCCGTACGGGCCTTCCGGCTCAGCCGGGAGCACACCCGCAGGGTCGCGGAGCGCTCCTCCCAGTCCGTGGACTACGCGGTGCGCGCCGCCGTGCTGCGGTCCCGTTTCTTCGGCCGCCTCAACGTGGCCGAGTACGTCGGACTCGCCCTGATCCTGGTGGCCGGCTACGCCCTCGTGCACACGGGCGCGGCCCGGGTCGGCGAGGCCACCGCGGCCGCGCTGATGTTCACCCGCCTCTTCGACCCGGTCAACGTCCTGCTGGCACTCGCGGGCACCGCCCAGGAGGCGGCCGCCGGCCTCGCGCGCCTGGTCGGCGCCGCCGACCTGGCCCCCGCCGCCGGCCCGGGGTCCGCACCCGCGGGCACAGGCACCACGGACACGGACACCGTCAGGGCGTCCGCCGCGGAGGCGGGCGCCGCGAAGGACACGGCGGGAGCGGGCGCCCCGGGCGGGGGCAAGCCGCCCGCCGTGCTGGCACGCGGTATCACCCACGACTACCGCCCGGGCCATCCGGTGCTGCGCGGGGTCGACCTGCGGATCGCGCCGGGGGAGCAGGTCACGCTGGTCGGGCCGAGCGGCGCGGGCAAGTCCACGCTCGCCCGGATCGTCGCCGGCGTGCACCCGCCGACCGGGGGAGCCGTCGAGATCGAGCCCGCGACGGGCACGGAGGGCGCGTCGGCCGGGAGCGACCGGCCCACGGTCCTCCTGCTCGACCAGGACACGCATGTCTTCGCCGGGACGCTCGCCGAGAACCTGCTCCTCGCGCGGCCGGGCGCGCCGGACTCCGCGCTGCGCGCCGCGCTCGACCGGGCGGGCGCGCTCGCCTGGGCGGAGGCCCTGCCCGAAGGGCTGGAGACCGTGGTCGGCTCGGGTGGCGCGAGCCTCACCGCCGTACAGGCGCAGCAGCTCGCGCTCGCCCGGCTCGTCCTCGCGGACCCGCCGGTCGCGGTGCTCGACGAGGCGGCGGCCGAGGCGGGCAGCGCCGGTGCGCGGCAGCTCGCGGCCGCCGCGCGCGAGGTGCTGCGGGGACGCACCTCGCTCGTGGTGGCGCACCTGCTCGACCAGGCCGTCACCGCGGACCGGGTGGTCGTGCTCGAAGGCGGCCGGATCGCGGAGGAGGGCACCCCCGACGAGCTGGCGGCGGCCGGCGGCCGGTACGCAGCGCTGTGGGCGGCCTGGTCGAGCCGCGGCGCCCCCGCTCTGCCGGAGCAGCGCGCGGCGGGATGGGCGGAACCCGGGGCAGGCGCCGCCCCGCCCGGGGCCTGAGGGCCCGGCGCCCGGACGGTCCGCGCCACCCGTACGCCCTGCTGGGCCGTGCGGGTGGCGACCGCCGGGTAGGCGTTTTGGCCCGTTGATGCGGGGGACCCGATAGCGGTGACCGCTGCGCCCACGACGGAGGTAGGAACGTGACCGAGGTACCGGCCATCACCCTCAACAACGGTGTCCGCATTCCCCAACTGGGCTTCGGGGTCTTCCAGATCCCGCCCAAGGACACCAGGGCCGCGGTCCTGACGGCCCTGGAGACGGGCTACCGCCACATCGACACGGCGCAGATGTACGGGAACGAGAAGGAGGTCGGCCAGGCGGTCAGGGACTCCGGGCTCGACCGCACCGAGATCTTCGTCACCAGCAAGCTGGACAACGACGCGCACGACCCGGAGACCGCGAAGGCCGCTTTCCGGCGCACGCTCGAAACCCTCGACATCGGCCATGTCGACGCCTTCCTGATCCACTGGCCGCTGCCCAAGGTCGGCGACTTCGTGGAGACCTGGCTCGCGCTTGAGGAGATGTACCGCGCGGGCGACGTCAACGCGATCGGCGTGTCGAATTTCCAGGTCCACCACCTGCGCAGGCTGCTCGACGGGTCCACGATCGTGCCCGCGCTCAACCAGATCGAGATCCACCCCTATCTCACCCAGGACGAGCTGCGCTCCTTCGGCGCCGAGCACGACATCGCGACCGAGGCGTGGTCCCCGATCGCTCAGGGCCTCGTCCTCGACGACCCGGTGATCACGTCGATCGCGGAGCGGCTCGGCAAGACGCCCGCTCAGGTCACGCTGCGCTGGCACATCGACAGGGGAGACATCGTCTTCCCGAAGTCCGTGACACCGAAACGGGTCAAGGAGAACTTCGACCTGTTCGACTTCGCGCTGAGCGAGGAGGACATGGCCCAGATCACCGCGCTCAACAGGAACCAGCGGACGGGCTTCGACCCGGACACGTTCAACGGCTAGCGCGAGCGGTGCGGCCCGCACACCGCAGAGGGATGGAGGTCCGACCAATAAGTCGGGCCTCTTTTTCATGGCCTCCGAATGCCTGTGGCAACGGCGGGATTCGGGGCTCGGCTACCGTCGCGTACTCCCTTGACGGTCCGATACCTCCGATGTCCACTGCGTGTAGTGCACCTGTCCTCCCGCGCAGCGGCGACGCGCCGAACCTGGACACCTGGAAGACCGTCTCCGCCTACGCCGACGCGGACAGCGCGGGCGTCAGCCGCGGACAGGCCGATCCGAACGGCTTCGGCTCCACACTGGCCGCGACCGTCGAGGGCGCGTCGTTCACCGCGAAGGTGGTGGACGGTCGCACCGTGCGGCTGACCATCACCCCCTCGTCCGGTTACACCGTCTGGTTCACGTCGAGCAGCAGGCTCGACGCGACCGGGCCACGACTCCGTCACCCAGGCGAAGAACGCCCTCACCGACCTGGCCGCCGTGCGCAGTCTCTTCCCCGCCGCCATCGCCACCGCGAGGCGACTCGGCAGGGACGGCGACCTCGTGGCCAGTGGCAGGACGTGCTCGACCGCCTCGTCGCCTGCCCCTCGGACACCGCGAAGGACACCCATCTGCCGCACACCCCGCCGATCGCGCAGACCCGCAACGACGAGAACGCCGCCTCGGAGCCCGTCTGGCCCTACGGCGTGACCGGCATCGGCTACCCCGACCGGCAGAAGGCCGTACCACCGTCGTGAACCCCTGGGGCACCGAGCGGGTACGAGTGCGCAGGCTCTCCGACAACGCGGTCGTGCGGACCACCGGCGCCGCCGAGTTCACGCTGGACACCACCGCGAACACCGGGTACGTCGTCGAACGCACCGCCAAGCCGCTGAGCGGCTACGGGCACACCGCGCTCACCGGCACCGCCAACCAGGGCGTGAAGCCCCTGGGCACCCACGCGGCGCTCGGCATCGGCACGGCCCCGAACGCGGCCGCAGCCGCCCGCCCCACCGCGCGGCAGCGGGGCCCGACAGGCCCCGCCCCGCCCCGCGCTACACCGTCATCCAGCCCAGCACCGGCGTGGACTGGAGGTACACCAGCACGCACATGAACGCGAGGAACACCACCGACCAGACCACGACCCGGCGGAAGATGACGCCTTCCTTGCCCTGCATCCCCACGGCGGACGCGGCGATCGCCAGGTTCTGCGGCGAGATCATCTTGCCCAGCACGCCGCCCGACGAGTTCGCCGCCGCCATCAGGGTGGGGGAGAGGCCCGCCTGGTGCGCCGCGGTGACCTGGAGCGCGCCGAACAACGAGTTGGAGGAGGTGTCCGAGCCGGTCACCGCCGTACCGAGCCAGCCGAGGACCGGCGAGAGGAGCGCGAAGAAGCCGCCAGCGCCCGCCACCCACAGCCCGAGCGTGGTGGTCTGCCCCGACTCGTTCATGATGAACCCGAGGCCGAGCACCAGCATCACCGTGAGGATCGCGTACTTCAGCTGGTCCAGCGTCCGCCCGTACGCCCTGAGGGACCGCAGCGGCCCCACGCCGAGCAGCGCCATGGTGACAAGGCCCGCGATCAGCAGCAGACTCCCGGCCGCCGAGAGGACGTTGAGCTTGAACGTCGTCGCAACCGCGCCGCCCGCCGCGTTGGTGATGTGCAGCCCTGGCCAGTCGACGATCCGGGTGACGGACTCGATGCCCGTGCCCGACCGGCCGACACCCGTCGGCGGTGTGCCCTGGATCGCGGGCACCCGGGTCGCCAGCACGAACACCACGATGATCACCAGATAGGGCGCGTACGCCCGGAAGACGTCGAGCGGCGCGTCCCGCCGCGGCCCCTCGGCGGCGCCGCCGGCGGCCCGGCCGGATCCCGCGGGCGCGGTCCCGGGAGCCTCGTCCCGCGCGTCGGCCGCCCCCTCGTGGTACGTCTCGGCCGGCCGCCACACCCTGGTCAGCGCGACCACTGCGAGCGCGGCGGCCAACGAGGCGACGATGTCGGCCAGTTGGACCGACCAGAAGTTCGCTGACAGATACTGGAACACACCGAAGACCACACCGGCGGCCAGCGCGGGCAGCCAGGTCTGCCGCAGCCCCTTCCTGCGGTCCACGATGAACACCAGCGCGAGCGGCACGAACACCGAGAGCACCGGCGTCTGCCGGCCCACCATCGCCCCCAGGCCGTCGAGCGGCAGACCCGTCACCCCGGCGAGCGTGGTGACGGGCACGGCGATCGCGCCGAACGCCACCGGCGCGGTGTTGGCGACCAGGGTCACTGTCGCCGCTTTCAGCGGTTCGAAGCCCAGCGCCATCAGCATCACCGAGCTGATGGCGACCGGCGTGCCGAAGCCGGCCAGCGCCTCCATCAGCGCCCCGAAGCAGAAGGCGATGATGATCGCCTGTACCCGCTGGTCGTCGCTGACGGACGCGAACGACCTGCGCAGCACGTCGAAGTGGCCCGTGACCACGGTGAGGTTGTAGACAAAGATGGCGTTGATGACGATCCACATGATCGGGAAGAAGCCGTTGGCGGCGCCCAGCGCGCCGCTGTTCAGCGCGTCGCCCGACGGCATGCCGTACGCGGCGACGGCGACCACCACGGCGACGGCGGTGGCGATCAGCGACGCGAGCCAGGCCCGCATCCGCACCACACCGAGCAGGACGAACAGCACGAACAGCGGGAGTACGGCGACCAGCGACGACCAGCCGACCGAGTCGGCTATCGGACGGTAGTTCTGTTGGTAGGCGGCAAGCAGCACGGTGCACCCCTTCTCGGACGGCGGGGAAACCTGCGGCCCCGGCGCCAGGACACACCGCCGGGGGAATCCTTCAGCGGTGCCGGGCGCTACCCCGGCGCACCTCCTCGCGGCGGTCGCGCGCCCGCCGGCCGTGCGGGCGGCAGCGCCGTGCCCGGCCCGTCGAGCGCCCGCGCGAGCACCCGCTCCACCGGCACCCCGCGGATCGAGGCGTCGAGCACCTGCACGGTGTGCGCCACCGGCATCCGCTCGCCCATGCCCGCCAGAGTCGTCGCCACCTGCATCCAGCAGCCAGGGTTGGCGGTCACCATGAGGTCGGCGCCCGTCGCGAGGACCGCGCGGGCCTTGCGCGCACCGAGCTCGGCGGCGGGCTCCGGGTGCAGCAGGTTGTACGTGCCCGCGCTGCCGCAGCAGATCTCGGCCTCCGCGAGCTCTCTCACCTCGACCCCGGGCACCCCGCGCAGCAGCCGCCGCGGCTGGTCGCGCACCTGCTGGGCGTGCGCCAGATGGCAGGCGTCCTGGTAGGCGACGGCCACCGGCAGCGGATGGCGCTCGGCCACCGGGCCGAGTTCGTCGAGGAGTTCGGTGATGTCGCGGACCTTCGTCGCGAGCGCCGCGGCCCGCTCGGGCCAGCCGGGTTCGTCGCGCAGCAGGTGCGCGTACTCCTTGAGGTGCGAGCCGCAGCCCGCCGCGTTGACCACCACGGCGTCCACCCCGGCCCCGCCCCGCGCGCCCTCGAACGTCTCGATGACCCGCTTGGCGAACCCCAGCGCCTCGGGTTCGCGGCCCGCGTGCGCGGAGAGCGCGCCGCAGCAGCCCTGCCCCCGGGGCACCACGACCTCGCACCCCTCCGCCGCGAGCACCCGGGCCGTCGCCGCGTTGACGTCGGGGAAGAACGCGCCCTGCACGCACCCCGTCAGCAGCCCCACGGTGGCGCGCCGCGCGCCGCGCGCCGGGACGTGCGGCGGCAGCGGGCGGGTCCTGCCCAGCTTCGGCGCGAGCGACTCCATCGCCCGCAGCGGGCCGGGCAGCCGGTCGAGCAGCCCCGACCTGGCGAGCAGCCGCCCGAGCCCGGCCGTCTGGTACGCCCGCAGCGGCCCCCGCAGCGCCCGCAGCCTGCGCGGGTACGGGAACACCGCGAACACCGCGTCCCGCAGCAGGCGTTCGGCCCTCGGCCGCTCGACGCGCCGCTCCAGCTGCGCCCGCGTCGCCTCGATCAGCTTGTCGTACTGCACCCCGGAGGGGCAGGCCGTCACACACGCCATGCAGCCGAGGCACTGATCGAGGTGGCGGACGCTGCTCGCGTCGAACGCGTCGCCTTCGAGCGCGCCCTTCATGAGGTCGATCCGGCCGCGCGGGCTGTCCATCTCCTCGCCCCACAGCACGTACGTCGGGCACGTCGGCAGGCAGAACCCGCAGTGCACGCAGTCCCCGATGAGCGCGGCGTCCGGCGGGTGGTGCGCGTCGAAGGGCCCGCCGGGCGGCGGCCCGCTGCCCGGCATGCCGAGCCCCACGGTCGCCGAGGCCGCGGTCGCGGCGACCGGCCCGCCCTGCCCGACAGACAACGGCCCCCGCGCCCCCACCACCTCCGCCGCGGCCCGGTCCGCGGGCCGCGCCGCGCCGCCGGTACCCCGTCCGCCGCTGTCCTGCCCCGCCGGGGGCCGTCCGCCGTGTGTCTCCTCGGGGCACGGGTCGCCGGGCCGGTCGGACGGTTCGGGTGACATCGCCATTCAGAGCCCTCCGAGCAGACGGCCGGGCGACAGCCGCCGCGCCGGGTCGAACTGGTCCTTCACCCGTGTCATCAGGCCGAACGAGTCGGCCACAGGCCCCCAGTGAGCCGCCGCGTCCAGCGGTTCGGGCGCGGCGAGCACCACCGCGGAGCCGTCGTACGGGGCGAGCGCCGCGCGCAGCGCGCCCAGGTCCGTGCCCGCGTCCACCGCCGCGTACGCCACCCCCGTGCACGCGGACGCCGTGCCCGACGCGCCCTCGGGCAGGGCCGCGAGCACGGCGGCCAGCGCGGCGGGCTCGTACGCGAGCCGCAGCACCAGCGGGCCCTCGGGCCTGCGGCCGAACCACCCGGGCACGGTCGGCAGTTCGCTCCCGCCGCCGAGCAGGGCGCGCGCCTGTGCCGACTGCGCCCGGACCGACGCCTCGATCGACTCGAACAGCAGCACCAGCTCACCGCCGCCCGGCGCGAAGCGCAGCTCCACCGCGGTCGGCGTGAGCGCCGAGCGGGCCACGAGCCCCGCGAGCCTGCCCGCCTGCGCCGGGTCCGTGACGGGCAAGGACACCGCGCCCGCCGCCCGCGGCAGCGGATGCAGCCGCCACACCGTCGACACCACGACGCCGAGCCCGCCGTGCGCGCCCGTGTAGAGCTTGCCGAGGTCGTACCCCGCGACGTTCTTGACGACCTTTCCGCCCGAGCGGGCGAGCGTGCCGTCGGCGCGGACCACCGCCACCCCGATCAGCAGGTCCCGCACCGTGCCGTAGCGCAGGCGGCGCGGGCCCGACGCGTTCGCCCCGACGATCCCGCCGAGCGTGGCGCCCTCCTCCGGCGGGTCGAGCGCCAGCATCTGGCCGTGCCCGGCGAGCCGCCGCTGGAGCGCGCGGAGCGTCACCCCGGCCTCCGCCACCACCACCAGGTCGCCCGGCTCGTGCGCCACGATCCGGTCGAGCCCCGTGGTGCGCAGCAGCACGTCGCAGGAGGCCGGGCGGGCCGCCCAGCCCGTCTTCGTCCCCGCGCCGACCGGCACCACGCTGCCGCCGGTCGACCGCAGCACCTCGGCGACCTCCTCGGCCGTGGCCGGCGCCACCACCTCGGCGGGCACCACGCCGCCCACGGCGTCCCGGGCCCCGCCGCGCGCCGACGCCACCTCAGAACACCTCGCCGAGGGCCGGGTCGTGGGCGTCCCGCGCGGTGCGGGCGCCCGGCCGCTCCCCGCACAGTCGCGGCGTGGGGAACAGCTTGCCCGGGTTGGCGAGCCCCGCGGGGTCGAAGGCGCACCGCACCAGTTGCATCGTGTCCAGGTCCGCCTCGGTGAACTGCCGCGCCATACGGCTCCGCTTCTCCACGCCGACGCCGTGCTCGCCCGTGATCGAGCCGCCGAGGTCCACGCACAGGTCGAGGATGGCGAACCCGAGCTCCTCCGCCTTCCCGGCCGCGCCCGGCACGGTGTCGTCGAAGAGGATCAGCGGATGGAGGTTGCCGTCGCCCGCGTGGAAGACGTTGGCGACCCGCACCCCGGCGTCGTCGGCGAGCCGCCCGATCGCGGCGAGCACCTCGGGCAGCCGGGTGCGGGGGATCACGCCGTCCTGCACGTAGTACGCGGGACTGATCCGGCCCACGGCGGCGAACGCGGACTTGCGGCCCCGCCACATCAGCGCCCGCTCGGCGTCGTCCCGCGCGATCCGCGTCTCGAACGCGCCCCGCCCGCCCGCGATCTCCTCGACCTGCCGGAACTGCTCGTCGACCTCGGAGCGCGGCCCGTCGAGCTCGATCACCAGCACCGCGACCGCGCCGTCCGGATAGCCGCACCGCACGGCGGCCTCCGCGGCCTCGATCGCCAGGGCGTCCATCATCTCGATCGCGGCGGGCAGGATGCCCGCGGCGATGGTGTCGCTGACCGTGCCCGCCGCGTCCGCCACCGAGCGGAAGCCGACGAGCATGGTCCGAACGGTCTCCGGCGCCTGGATGGTGCGGACGGTCACCCGGGTGGCCACGCCGAGGGTGCCCTCGCTGCCGACGAACGCGCCGAGCAGGTCGAGGCCGGGGTGCTCGGGCGCGGTGCCGCCGAGGTGCACCACCTCGCCGTCCGGCAGCACCACTTCCGCGCCGGTCACGTGGTTGACGGTGAACCCGTACTTGAGGCAGTGGGCGCCACCCGCGTTCTCCGCGACGTTGCCGCCGATCGAGCAGACCTGCTGGGAGGACGGGTCGGGCGCGTACGCCTGCCCGTACGGCGCCGCCTCGCGCGTCACCCACAGATTGACGACGCCCGGCTCGGCGACCACCCGCGCGTTGTCGGGGTCGACGGAGACGATCTCCCGCAGCCGCGACAGCACGATCAGCACGCCGTCCGCGACGGGCATCGCGCCGCCCGACAGACCCGTGCCGCTGCCCCGCGCCACGAACGGCACACCCTCGCGCGCGCACATCCGCACGGTCTCCACCACGTCGTCCCGGCTGCCCGCGAGTACCACGACCGCGGGCCGCACCCGGAAGGTGGCGAGGCCGTCGCATTCGTAGGTGCGCACCTGGGCGGGGTCGGTGAGCACCCGGTCCGCGCCGATCAGCGCGCGCAGCCGCTCCGCGAGGCGCAGCGCGCGGGGCGCCCGTCCGCCGGGGGCTTCGGCCTGTGCCAGGTGCTGACTCATCGCGTCTCCTCGTCGCTCGGGTGACCGCCCGGCCGTGGCCGGCCCGCGGCCCCGGTCCTCGCGAGGTCCACTGTCCTGCGCCTCACCCCTCCCGTCCCGGTACCCGGGCCGTGGCTGCGCCGGATCACCGCACCGACGCAGTACGGGTGCGTCCCGCGCCCGCACCGCCTCGACAGCGACTACCGAATACCGGTAATCGGCTACCGGATGCCGGAAGAATGCAACCGTGGCGCTGGGGTGTCAAGGGTTCCGGCACCCTGCCCCTTCCCCGCGGGCCGCCCCCTGACGCCCCGTCACTCCCGCCGCGGGGCGGGCACAAGGGGCGGGGCCCTGGGGGCGGACGGTGTGACGAGCCCGGGCGACGCGCCGATGCGCCCCCGCGCCGCCCTGCCCCCGGCGGCTGTTCCACGGACCGTCGAGGACATGAGCGAGTGGGAGCGCGCCTGCGCCGGCTGCGGCCGGCGGTTCGCGGCGGAGGAACTGGCCGAGATGGACGACGACACCTACCAGTGCGAGCGCTGTCTCGAACAGCTCGCGCTCGACCACCTGGTCCCCGAGCGCGCGCCGGAGCGGGACGACGGGCCCACCAGGCCGCTCGGCGATCCGGGCGAGTCGGGCCGGGGCGCGGGCCCCGGCCGCGGCACGGCGGCCTGACTCCGCGCGCCCGGCACCGGACGCCGGCCCGTCGCGATCCGGCGCGTCAGGCGCCGAGGAAGGCGGCGAGCCCGGCCAGCAGCCGGTCCACGTCCTCCGTGTCGTTGTACGGCGCGAGCCCGACGCGCAGCCCGCCCGTGTCGCCGAGGCCCAGCCTGCGGGACGCCTCAAGCGCGTAGAACGAGGCGGCGGGCGCCGCCACGTCACGCTCCGCGAGGAACCGGTAGGCGTCCGCCGCGTCCCGCCCCTCGAACGTCATCAGCAGCGTCGGCGTGCGGTCCGCCGCGCGCGAGTGCACCGTGAGTCCAGGAAGGGCCGCGAGCCCGGCCTCGATCCGGGTGCGCAGCACCTCCTCGTGGCCTCCGAGGACCGTGAGCGAGCGGGCGAGGCGCTCCCTGCGCGTGCCGCCGGCGTCGCCGCCTGCGAGCCCGGCGAGGAAGTCCACGGCCGCCTCGGCGCCCGCGAGCAGCTCGTACGGCAGCGTCCCCAGCTCGAAGCGCTCGGGCACCGCGTCCGACGACGGCAGCAGCTTGTCAGGGCGCAGCCCCGCGAGCAGGTCGGGCGAGCCGGCGAGCACCCCGAGGTGCGGCCCGAGGAACTTGTAGGCAGAGCAGACGTAGGTGTCGGCGCCGAGCGCCGCGAGGTCCACCAGCGCGTGCGCGGTGTGGTGCACGCCGTCCACGTGCAGCAGCGCCCCCGCCGCGTGCGCCAGTTCAGCGATCCGCGCCACCGGCGGCCGGGTGCCGATCAGGTTGGAGGCCGCGGTCACCGCCACGAGGCGGGTGCGCCCGGTCAGGACCGCCGCCACGTCCTCCTCCGTCAGCTCCCCGGTCGCCGGGTCGAAGTCCGCCCACCGCACGACCGCGCCCGCCGAGGCCGCGGCCTGCACCCAGGGCCGGATGTTCGCGTCGTGGTCCAGCCGGGTGACGACCACCTCGTCGCCCGGCCCCCAGGTCTTCGCCAGCGCTCTGGCCAGGTCGTACGTCAGCTGGGTCGCACTGCGCCCGAACACCAGGCCCCCGGGCGGCGCGCCCAGCAGGTCCCCGAGCGCCGACCGGGCGCCCGTGACGATCCGGTCCGCGTTGCGCTCCCCCTTGGTGAGGGTGCCCCGGTTGGACAGCGGTGCGGCCATCGCGGCGGCGACGGCGTCGATCACGGGCCCGGGCGCCTGGGTGCCCCCCGGGCCGTCGAAGAAGGCGACCCCGCTGCCGAGGGCGGGGAACGCGGCGCGTATGGCGGTGATGTCGTAGGTCACGGGCCCCACGGTAGATCGCCCGCGCCCCGCGTGGTCCGCCGCGCGGCTCAGAGCACGCCGTGCGGGCGGAACTGGACGCTGATCCGCGGCCCCACCCGCCGGGCCGTCTTGAGGACGGCGTGCTCCCAGGTGCGCTGGCACGACCCGCCCATCACCACCAGGTCCCCGTGGCCGAGCGGCACCCGCAGGGCCGGGCCCCCGCCGCGGGGCCGCAGCGCCAGGTCGCGGGGCTCGCCCACGGAGAGGATCGCCACCATGGTGTCCTCGCGCGAGCCCCGGCCGACGCGGTCGCCGTGCCAGGCGACGCTGTCGCGGCCGTCCCGGTAGAAGCAGAGCCCCGCCGTGGTGAACGGCTCGCCCAGCTCCCCGCCGTAGTGTGCGCTGAGCGCCTCGCGCGCCTCGGCGAGCACGGGGTCGGGCAGTTCGGTACCGGCCCCGTAGAAGCAGAGCAGACGGGGGACCGCGACCTCGCGCTCGTACATCCGCCGCCGCTCGGCGTGCCAGGGGACGCCGGCGGCGAGCCGTTCGAACAGCGTGTCAGCGCCCGTCAGCCAGCCGGGCAGCAGGTCGAGCCACGCCCCGTCGCCGAGCGCGGTGCGTCGGGTGCCGGCGAGCGGCCCCAGCCGGGGCGTGGGGGCCTGGTCGAACAGCGATCCCTGGAAGGGAGCGGGTGATACGGACATACCGCCCAGCGTACCGCCGAAACCGAACAGGTGTCCTATTGAATGTCCGTGCGATCTGTCACGGGGCTGCCCGCCGCGCGGTCCGGCTCTGGGGCCTCCTCCGCCGTCACATCGCCGTCGACCGTGCGCAGCGCCAGGGTGGCGGGACCGCCGCGCCGCGTCGGCGCCGCGATCCGCCGCCCGCCGCGCGGCCCCGCACCGGCCGTGTACGGGGGCGCGCCGCGCGGCACGGTCAGCCGCACCGAGCCGTTGGCGGTGGCCGCGTCCACCGAGGCGGGGGCGTGCGCGCAGCCGAGGTCCACGTCGCCGTTGACGGTGGACGCGGTGAGGCTCGACGCCGCGAGCCCGGTCGCGCGCACCGAATGCCGAGGTAGAGCTCGACCAGGACGCGGGGCAGGGTGGCGAGCGCGAGGAGCCGTCGCGGGTCGTGAGCGACACCGGCTCACCGGCGGCGCCCAGATCCGCCCCGGTCACGTCGCCGCTGCCCGTGGCCAGGCGGAGACCGCAGGCAAGACCGGCCGCGTCGATGCCCGCGTCGCGCGCCGAGACGGTGACCCGGGCGCCCGCGGGCACCTCGACCGTCGGCGTCCGGTCGCAGGGCCCGCCGGCCCGGCAGGCGAGCGTCAGCGCCCACGCCCCGCCACGGTGCGACCAGTGGGGCTCGACCCTTACGGTCACCCGGGCGCGCCCGCCTCGTGCGCGCCGCAGCCGCACACCGCCGCGGGTCGTGACCGTCAGCCGGTCCACGGCGCCCCGGGGCGCGGCGAACGCCGCGGGGGAGGAGCCGTCGGGCCAGACACCCCCGAGGCTGCCGTCCCCGCCGGGGCCGCGGCCCGCGGCCCCGGCGGCGAACGCCGCGCACAGCACGCCCAGTGGGGCCCTTACGCCACCTTCCCCGGACGCGGCGGGAGTGACACGCGCCTCGTCCGCGCGTCCCGCCGGGAGAGAGCCGCGCCGGAGAGGGAAGGTGGGTGCCATGAAGAAACTCGGACTGCCGGAACATATCCGCGCGTGCCTGTTCGACCTCGACGGCGTCATCACCAAGACCGCCGTCGTCCACGCCGCGGCCTGGAAGGAGATGTTCGACGAGTTCCTCCGGCGGCGGGACGGCGCGGACTTCACCCCGTTCACCCCGGACGACTACGACCGCTACGTCGACGGCCTGCCGCGCGCCGACGGCGTGCGGTCCTTCCTCGCCTCCCGCGGCATCGAACTGCCCGAGGGCAAGGACGACGATCCCGGGTCCGCCGACGGCCCCGACACCGTCCACGGCCTCGGCAACCGCAAGAACACGCTGGTCCTGGAGAAGATCCGCACCGAAGGCGTCGAAGCGTACGAGGGCACGCTGCGCTACGTGCGCGCCGCGCGCGCACTCGGCCTGCGCACCGCCGTCGTCTCCTCCAGCGTCAACTGCCGCGACATCCTGCGCTCCGTGCACGCCGAGGACCTCTTCGAGGTGCGCATCGACGGCGTCGTGGCCGCCGAGCGCCGCCTGCCGGGCAAACCGCGGCCCGACACCTTCCTCGCCGCCGCCCACGACCTCGATGTCCCGCCCGGCGACTGCGCCGTCTACGAGGACGCGCTCGCCGGCATGGACGCGGGCCGCTCGGGACACTTCGGCTACGTCGTGGGGCTCGACCGGGTCGGCCAGTCCGACGCGCTGCGCGAGCACGGCGCCGACATCGTCGTGCAGGACCTCGCGGAACTGGAGGCGGACGCGTGATCACCCACTCCAACTACACCGTCGAGCCGTGGGTCCTGCGCGAGTGCGGGATCAACCTGGACATCCTGCCGCAGAGCGAGTCCGTCTTCGCGCTCTCCAACGGCCACGTCGGCTGGCGCGGCAACCTGGACGAGGGTGAGCCGCACGGCCTCCCAGGCTCCTACCTCAACGGTGTCCACGAACTGCACCCGCTGCCCTACGCCGAAGCGGGCTACGGCTACCCCGAGTCCGGCCAGACCGTCATCAACGTCACCAACGGCAAGGTCTTCCGCCTCCTCGTCGACGACGAGCCCTTCGACCTGCGCTACGGCACCGTGCGCGAGCACGAGCGGGTGCTCGACCTCAAGACCGGACTGCTGCACAGGACCTGCGAGTGGGTCTCGCCCGCGGGCTGCGCCGTCAAGGTCCGCTCGACCCGCCTGGTCTCCTTCACCCAGCGCGCCATCGCCGCCGTACGGTACGAGGTCGAGGCCGTCGACTCCGACGTGCGCCTCGTGGTGCAGTCGGAGCTGATCGCCAACGAGCAGCTGCCGCAGGGCGGCGGCGACCCGCGGGCGGCCGTCGCCCTGGAGTCCCCGCTCCTCGCCGAGGAGAACTTCGCCTCGGACGCGCGGCTGCGGCTCGTACACACCACGGCCCGCAGCGGCCTGAGGGTCGCCGCCGCCGCGGACCACGCCGTCACAGGGCCCGGGTCGACCAGGACGGGCAGCGAGAGCGGCGACGACGTCGGACGCGTCACCGTCACCTCGCACCTCCAGCCGGGCGAGGTGCTGCGCGTCGACAAGGTCGTCGCCTACGGCTGGTCGTCGACCCGCTCCCTGCCCGGCGTGCGCGACCAGGTCGACGCGGCCCTCGCGCAGGCCGTCGGCACCGGCTGGACGGGGCTCGTGCGCGAACAGCGCTCCTACCTCGACGACTTCTGGGCGCGCGCCGACGTCGAACTCGACGGCGACGAGGAGATCCAGCAGGCGGTGCGCTTCGCCCTCTTCCACGTACTCCAGGCCGGCGCGCGCGCCGAACAGCGCGCCATCCCCGCCAAGGGCCTCACCGGCTCCGGGTACGACGGGCACAGCTTCTGGGACACCGAGATGTTCGTGCTCCCGCTGCTGACGTACACCGCGTCCGACGCCGTCGAGGAGGCGCTGCGCTGGCGCCACAGCACCCTGGGGGCGGCCAGGGACCGGGCCGAGCAGCTCGGCCTCAAGGGCGCCGCCTTCCCCTGGCGCACCATCGAGGGCTCCGAGTGCTCCGCCTACTGGCCCGCGGGCACCGCCGCCTTCCATGTCAACGCGGACATCGCGAGCGCCGCCGTCCGCTATGTCAGCGCCACCGGGAACCGGCGGTTCGAGGAGGACATCGCCGTCGAACTCCTCGTGGAGACGGCCCGGTTGTGGCGCTCCCTCGGCCACCACGACCACCACGGCGTGTTCCACGTCGACGGTGTCACGGGCCCCGACGAGTACAGCGCCGCGATGGACGACAACATGTACACGAACCTGATGGCGCGGGCCAATCTCAGGGATGCCGCCGACGCCGTCGAGCGCCACCCGCGCCGCGCCGCCGCGCTCGGCGTGGACGACGAGGAGAGCGCCGCCTGGCGGGACGCCGCCGACGCCATGCACATGCCCTACAACAGTGAACTCGGCGTGCACGAGCAGCATGCCGGATTCACCGGGCATCAGGTGTGGGACTTCGCAGGCACCCGCCCCGACCAGTACCCGCTGATGCTGCACTTCCCCTACTTCGACCTCTACCGCAAGCAGGTGGTCAAGCAGGCCGACCTGGTACTCGCCATGTACACCTGCGGGGACGCCTTCGACGCCGAGCACAAGGCCCGCAACTTCGCCTACTACGAGCCGCTGACCGTCCGCGACTCCTCCCTCTCCGCCTGCGTGCAGTCGGTGATGGCGGCCGAGGTCGGCCATCTCCGGCTGGCTTACGACTACTTGGTCGAGGCGGCCCTCATGGACCTGGAGGACAAGGAGAACAACACCCGCGACGGCGTGCACATCGCGTCCCTCGCGGGAACGTGGATGGCGCTGGTCGCCGGGTTCGGCGGCATGCGGCACAGCGGGGAGCGGCTGGAGTTCACCCCGAAGCTGCCGGAGCGGCTGCGCAGGCTCGCCTTCAAGGTGCACATCTTCGGGCGCAGGCTCCGGGTGGAGATCAAGGCGACCGCCGTCACGTACACGCTCCTGGAGGGGGAGCCGCTGACGCTGCGGCACTGCGGGGAGGAGATCACCGTCACAGCTGACGCCCCGGTCGAGCGCAAGCTGCCGCTCTGGTCGGTGCACCCGGCCCCGGCGCAGCCGCCGGGCCGCGCGCCCTCGCACGACCACGACCAGATCCCGTCCTGACGGGCCGTAGGCCGGAGCGGAGGGGGTCCGGGGGCGGGCCGGGAGCCGGTGGCGGCCGTCCACCGGCTCCCGGCCCGCCGCCTGCGTCAGCGCGCGAGCGCCGCGCAGTTGGTCTGGTTCTTGCCGGCCACGGCGCCCGCGATCTCACCGCGCCAGCTGACACACTGACCCGGAGCGGAGAGGTACACGGGACCCGCGTACGTGGTGTAGTCCCCCTCGTCCACGACGTCCCTGGTGTGCGTGCCGAGGCCGAGCGACGCCGTCATGTGCACGGCGCTCCCCGGGTTGGCGCGGACCGTCACGACGCAGTTCTTCTTGGTGGTGGCGCTGTACGTGAGGTAGACGGTGCCGGCGGAGCCGACGGGCGCGGAGTTGACCACTCCGTACCCGGCGCCGCAGGCGTTGTTGTACGCGGTGGCCGGGGCCTTCGCGGACCTGGCCGCCGCCGCTGCCCCTACGGCGTGCGCGGACGCCGCGGGCGCGGCGGCCGCCCCGCCGGACGACGGTGCGGCCCCGGCGACGGGCGCCAGGGCGACGGCGGTACAGGCCAGGCCCGCGAGGACGGTACCGGCCACGGCACCGCGCTGAGTGAACTTCACTGTTCTTTCCCCCTGCTCTCGCAGTCATGACGTCGGTCAACGTCACGCCCAGTCAGACCGGCGGAGGCGCGGCGGAGTTGTACGGGCCCGGCGCTGTTACACGCCCGGGACAAACAGCGGGGGCCGGCTCAGGCGGCGGCGACCCCGGCGAAGCGGTGCGCAACCCGCCGCCACACCGGGCCCGACGCGGCGTCGTCACGCAGCGCCGCCCGGTGCAGTGCCGCGCGGTCGGCGCCGTACCCGCCGAGGCGCTCCTCGCTCCAGAACCGGATGCGGTCGGCCGCGGCCTCCGGGTGGAACTGCACGCCCCACGCCCGCGCGCCCACCCGGAACGCCTGGTACGGGCAGTGCTCGCTGCGGGCGAGCCAGGCGGCGCCCGGCGGCAGCTCGGTGATCCGGTCCACATGGTTCTCGATAGCGGTGGGGTGCGGGGGCAGACCGGCGAAGAGGGGATCGTCCGCCGCCTCGGGGCGCAGCGCGAGCGGGGTGCTGCCGAACTCGGGCTCGCCGTACGCGCCGCGCACGGCACCGCCCGCGACCTGTGCGAGCATCTGGCCGCCCAGGCAGATCCCGAACACCGGGACGTCCCGGTCGAGGGCCTCGCGCACCAGCGCCCTGGTCGGTGCGAGCCAGGGCGCGCGGGCGTCGTCGTCCGGCAGGTAGGCGCCGCCCAGCACGATCAGCGCCCGGTGGCCGCCCAGCGACGCCGGGAGGGCCGCCCCGCCGTACGCGGCCACCACGTCGGGCGCAAGACCGCCCTCGGCGAGCCACTCCGCCCACCGGCCGAGGCCGCCGTTCTCGCCGTGCTGCACCACCAGTGCCATGGGCCTCGCCATGCCCGCCACCTGCCCCTTCTGCGCGCGCCTTGCCGCCGTTCACCCTACGCGGTGCCCGCGGGGCGGACGGCGGCAGTCACCGGGCCGCGACCGGGCCGGGGCCGTCACTTGTAGGCGGCGAACGCCTTCGTGAAGTCCAGCGGCTGCTGCTCGATCGAGCTGCACGTCGGGTCCGCCGAGTCCTTGGCGCCGCCCGCGCACGCCGTGTCGCGGGCCGCCGACCACATCGAGAGCCAGGCGAGGTGCTTCGAGGAGGCGAAGTCCGCCAGCTCCTTCGCGTCGTCGACGGTGAACTTCTCGGTGTTCACGTCGTTCACGCCGATCATCGGCGTGACGGCGACGGCCTTCCACGCGGCGTCGTCCGACAGCCCCAGCACGCCCTTGATCTGCGCCTGCGTCGCGGTGGCCGCCTGGATCGCGTACTGGCCCATGTCGCCGCTGTACGAGGCGCCGTAGTCCATCGCCATCACATTGACCGCGGAGACCTTCACGCCGTTGTCCTCGGCGTTCGCCACGAGATCCACGCCCGCTTGGGTCAGCCCCTCGGGAAGCACCGGCAGGGTGAACGACACCTGCAGGCCGGGGTGGGACTTCTGGAGCTGCGCGATCGCCTGCGCTCGGCGCGTGTTGGCCGCGGTGTCGGGAAGGGCCGCGCCCTCCACGTCGAAGTCGACCTTCGTCAGCTTGTACTGGTCGATGACCTTCCCGTACGCCGACGCGAGGTCCGAGGCGGACGAGCAGGCGGCGGCCAGCTCGGTGCCGGACGCGCCGCCGAACGAGACGCGCACGTCGCCGCCCTTGTCGCGCAGCGCGCCGATCTGGCCCGCCACCCCCGAGTCGTCGACGGGGCTGCCGCCGCCCCACTTCGGGTCGCAGCCGCCGCCCGAGGTGACGAACGCCAGGTTGAAGGTGTTCACCCCCGTCTTCGAGGCGGTGTCGAGCAGGTCGTAGGCCGGGTAGAGCGACGTGTCGACGTACGGCGCGAAGCCCGCGTCCGCGGCCTCGGGCGCGCTGCCGGCGGGCGGCGCCGTCGCCGGTCCTGACGGGTCGGCGGCGGGCGGCGTCGTCGCGGGCGGTGCGGGCTGCTCGGAGGGCCGCCCGCTCGGCTGCGGGGCCGCGCCGTCGTCCACGGAGCACTTCGCCGAGTCGATCAGGCAGGAGGTCGGGTCGGCGGCCTTCCCCGACGAGGAGGTCACGAAGCCCACGGTGACGGACCCGCCGGGCGCGATGTCCTTGTTCCAGCTCTCCGGCTTGACCGTGACATGGCGCCCGCTGACGGTGTGCGTGCCGTTCCACAGTGAGCTGATGGCGGTGCCCGCGGGCAGGTCGAACTCCAGCGTCCAGCCGGAGACCGTCTTGTCCGTGGCGTTCCTGACGACGTACTGGCCGGTGTAGCCGCCGTCCCAGGCCGCCGTCCTCGTGTACGCGGCCCCCGTCGTGGCGGCGCTCGCGGTGCCGGCGACGGCGAACGCGGCGCCGCCGATCACGCCCGCGGCGACCACGGCTGCGATCGCCTTCGTCCTGCGGGTCACCGTGCGGCGGTGTGTGTGGTTGCCCATCGCGTCTCTGCCTCTGCGTTGCGGGGAGTGTGAGGGGAACGGTGCCGTTCCACGGGCCAGCACGCTAGCCCCGCCCGACGGGCCGAAACCGCCCTAACGGGCGGTCGTTGAGTTTCTTAGGGTCCGCTTAAGGAACCCATCGGGGACGGTTAAAGATCGACACCGGGGACGCGGGCCCCGTCTCGTACGGACGCACGAGACGGGGCCCACGCGTCCTGGCGGAAACCACACCGGCGCTCAGGCGCCGTCACGGTAGCGCGGCGCGAGGGACGCGCCGGTCGCCGTGCGGAGCTCCAGCTCGGCCGCGGTCAGGCGGTCGACCGCCGCGCCCTCCTCAAGGCCCGGCACACAGACCGTCTCGCCAGTGCGCAGCGCGGCGAGGGACGCGGCCACCACGTCCTCGACGGGCATGCCGCCCGCGTCGTGCACCCGCGGGGTGTCGCCGGCCACGGGCTCCTCGCCGCGAGTGAGGTGGAACTCGGTGGCGGTCAGACCCGGGCAGAGCAGCTGGACGTGGACCGGCGCCTGCGCCAGCTCCGCCGCGAGCGTGCGCGTGAAGGTGACGACGAACCCCTTCGTCCCGCCGTACACCGCGCGCTGCGGCAGACCGCCGGGCGACGGCGGGAGGCTTCCGGCGAACGCGAGTGTCGACGCCACGTTGACGACGGCTCCCCGGCGGCGCGCCAGCATCCCCGGGAGGGCGGCGCGGCTCAGGCCCGTCAGCGCCGTCACGTTGAGCGTGACCACCTTGGCGAGCAGGGCGGGGTCGGCCTCGGCGAACGGCCCGTATCCGTTGATGGCCGCGCTGTTGACCAGCAGGTCCACATCGTCGTGGCCGACCCGGGCGGCCACGGTGGCGAGCCCCTCGGGCTCCGAGAGGTCGGCGGGCAGCTCCTCCACCCGCACGCCGTGCGCGGAGCGGAGCCGCCGCGCGTGCAGCGCGAGCCGCTGGGCACGCCGGGCCACGAGCACCAGGTCCCAGCCGAGTGCCGCGAGCCGCTGCGCGTACGTGAATCCGATGCCGGACGACGCGCCCGTCACCACCGCGGTCCCGGTCCGCTCCAGCACGCTCCGCACTCCGCCACCGCCGCGTTCGCCGCTCACACCCTGCTCCTGTTCTCCGTGGCCGGTGTTCCGGACCTGTCCTGCCCCGTACACGCCCGATGATCCACCATGACCGGGACCAGGCGGTCCGCGACGGGCCCGCCCGCCGGGGCGGCCCCTTGGCCGGGAGGCGCCGCTCGGGAGTGGCACAGACAGCGCGCGGCGCGGCTCGCGCAACTCCGGTGTGCCCGTCGCGCGCCCCTTACGATGGCGCGCATGCCAGTGACCGGCTCGTCCCTTCCGCCGCCCCGCGCGGCCGGGGCGCGCGGCCTGCTGGTCCTGGCCCTGCTCGTCGGCGTCCTCGCCATGCACGGACTGCCGATGCGGGTGGACGTCGGGCGCCATCTCCCGGGCGGTACGGCCGGCATGGCCGCACCCACCGCCGGTGCACGGCCCGCGGCCGGCACGGGCGGTCCGCACCGCCCGGCCGTCCGCGAAGGGGGCCCGTACGGGCCCGCGGGGTCCTGGGAGGCCCGGCCCGCGACCGGCCGCGGGCCCGCGCCGTGCGGTGGCGGCGCGGAGGGCGGGCACGGGCACGCGGCGACCATGTGCCTCGCCGACGCCGTCGCCGCCGGATACGTGCCGCCCGCTCCGGCTCCGGCCGTCCACGCCGCCCCGGCCCGCGGCTCAGCCGCCCCCGCAGGCCCCGCGTCAGCGGCGGCCGAGTGCCGGGCACCGCCTGACCTGAGCGAACTCCAACTCCTGCGGATCTAGGACGCGCCCGCCCGGCACGGCCTCCGCGCGTCCGTGCCGCGCCCCGGACGCGCCCACGGCACTCCGGCGCTCCCCTCGGGGACGCCGTCGCCGTGGGCACCCCTGACCGCCCGTACGCAGATCCGCAGACCCGTACCAGGAGTCGCACCAGCATGACCGGAACCATGACCACGAAGACCACGAAGACCACGAAGACCACGGCGGCCCCGGCCGCCCGCCCCCGCGGCGCGTCCCGCGCCGCCTCGGCAGCCGCGCTCGCCGTGCTAGCCCTCGCCGCCTGCGGCGGCACCGCGCAGACGGACGGCGGCGCCCCTGCGACCGGCGGCCCTTCGGCGCCCGCGAGCCCCGGGCCGCACAACACCCAGGACACCGCCTTCGCGCAGGCGATGATCCCGCACCACCGGCAGGCCCTCGCGATGGCCGCCCTGGCACCGGGCCGGGCGGGCAGCGCGGCCGTGCGCACGCTCGCCGCGCGCGTCCGGGCCGCACAGCGGCCGGAGATCACCCTCATGACCGGCTGGCTCACCGCCTGGAATGCCGGCCAGTCGCCCACGGCCACGCCGCCCGGCCGCGGTGGCACGGCGGGGATGACCGGCACGATGGGGGAGGACGACATGGCCGCCCTGCGGCGGCTGCGGGGCCAGGCGTTCGACAGGGCGTTCCTGACGATGATGATCGGCCACCACCAGGGCGCCCTCGCGATGGCGCGCGCCGAGCGCTCCGGCGGTGTGTACGCCCCGGCGAGGAAACTCGCGGCGTCGATCGAGGCGTCCCAGGGCGCCGAGATCGCGCGGATGCACGCGCTGCTCGGCGACGGGCATCCGGCGCACACCGCACCGGCCACGGACAACACGCAGGGCACCCACGGCCTGCGCGACTCCCACGACCTGCACGACACACCGGGCATGCACGGCATGGACGACGCGTCCGGCCGCCACTGAGGACGGTCCCGCGGGGCGCCCCGGTTCCCCGGTGCGCCCCGCGGCACCCTCAGTCCACGAGCGCCTGCCGGACAAGGCTCCGCAGGTACGCCCTGATGGGGTACGTGCTCGACGGCATCAGCTGCGTGAAGAACGACACGGTGATGTCCTCACGGGGGTCCACCCAGAAGGCGGTGCTCGCCGCCCCGCCCCACCCGTACTCGCCGCGCGAGGCGAGCCCGTGCAGGGCCACCGGGTCCGTGACGACGGAGAAGCCGAGGCCGAAGCCCGTGCCCTCGAACGCTGTCTCGGCGAACAGCCGCCGGCCGAAGCCCTCCAGGTCGGCGCCGCCCGGCAGTTGGTTGCGCGCCATGTGGTCGACCGTCCGCGAGCCGAGCAGCCGTACCCCGTCCACCGCGCCGCGTCCGCGCAGCATCCGGGTGAAGCGATGGTAGTCGGACGCCGGGCCGATCAGCCCACCGCCGCCCGAGAGGTGAGCGGGCGGCGTCTGCGCCCTGCCCGAGGTGCCCGTCCTGCTGAGCACCCCGCCCGGCCCCCGCACATACAGCGACGCGAGCCGGTCGGCCCGCTCCTCGGGGACGTGGAAACCGGTCTCCTTCATACCGAGCGGCTCGAAGATCCGGGTGCGGAAGAAGGCGTCGAGGCTCTGCCCAGACGCCACCTCGACCACCCGGCCGAGCACGTCGGTGGCGAGCGAGTAGTTCCACTCGGCGCCCGGCTGGAACAGCAGCGGGATCCCGGCCCACGCGTCGCACGAGTCGGCGAGCGTGAACCCCTCGGGCGTCCCCCACTCGAACCCCCGGGCGCGCAGCATGGCGTCGACGGGGTGCGCCCGCAGGAAGCCGTAGGTGAGGCCCGCGGTGTGGGTGAGGAGGTGCCACACCGTCATCGGCCTGGCGAGGGGCACCGTCACCGGCTGGAGGTCGCTGCCGCCAGCGAACACCCTGAGGCCGGCGAACGACGGGATGAACCGCTCCACCGGGTCCGTGAGCTGGAGCGCCCCCTCCTCGTACAGCATCATCGCGGCCACCGAGGTGACCGGCTTCGTCATCGAGTACCAGCGCCAGAGCGTGTCGGGCTCCACCGGGCGGCCCGACTCCACGTCCCGGTGGCCGTACGTGGACAGGTGTACGAGGCGCCCGCCCCTGCTCACCGTGATCAGCCAGCCCGGCAGCCTGCCGTCGTCCACGTACGGCCGGAAGTACCGGTCGATGCGCGCCAGCCGCTCCTGGTCGAAGCCGAGCTCTCCGGCCTCGGCCTCCACCCCGAAATCCGCCATGTGCCGCCTCCTTGTAGCGCCGCGCGGGACGCCTCGCCTCCGCCGTCCCGCGTGGCGGCTGCGCCCCTGGACCGTGGCAGCCTGCCACCCCGCGCCACCTGCGGCAAGGCCCACCAGGCGGGTGGGGTGCCGCCACGGAACGCGGTGGTACCGCACCGGTTCGCCGGGCAGACCGGCGGGACCCCGCGAGTGCGCCGAGCTGATCAGGGAGCTGCTGTACGCCCAGCAGACCCAGGGCCTTCGAGCGGCTGGCGCGGGAGCGGCGCGGCGGCTGGCCGCGGCCGTCCCGGGACCGGTCGTCCGAAGCGGCCCCCCCCCGAGCGGTGCGGCGGCCGGGCGCGGTCGTCCCAGCGGCCGTCCCGGCGCGGCCGTCCCCGAGCACCGGGGCGGCGCCGCGGCCGGGGGGCGTGCGGGACGCGACCGGTCGGCACCGGTCCGCCGGGCGCGCAGGCCAACAGGCAGACGTGGTGTCAGCACGGCGGAACACGGCTGTGACACGACCTCGCCGACGGCAACCCGTGTTTATTCCGGAAGACTTCATTCCGAAATCTGCCGCCGGTGAAGTAGTGGCCGTAAGCGGTACTGAGGCCACCGGGCACCTGCCCCGGCGGCCCGCCCCGGAATCCCGCCCGGAGGTGGCGCATGCCCGACTCCACGACCATCGGCACACCCGCTGCCGCGCTCCAGCCGTCGAAACCGGCGGCCCCGTACACCCCGGCCCCCGGCTCCCACCACCCCGTCGCCGTCGTCGGCGGCGGACAGGCGGGCCTGTCCGTCAGCTACTGCCTGCGGGAGCGCGGCATCGGCCATGTCGTCCTGGAGTCCCACCGCATCGGCCACGAGTGGCGCACCCGGCGGTGGGACACCTTCTGCCTCGTCACACCGAACTGGCAGTGCCGACTGCCAGGACACCCCTACCGGGGCGACGACCCCGACGGCTTCATGGTGCGCGACGAGATCGTCCGCTACCTGGAGGAGTACGCGGCGCGCTTCCAGCCGCCCGTGGCCGAGGGCGTGACCGTCACCCGGCTGCGCCACGGCGCCCACGGTCCCTATGAACTACGCACCACCGCAGGAGAGTTCACCGCCGACCAAGTGGTCGTCGCGACCGGCCCCTACCACCGCCCCGCCGTGCCCCGCCTCGCCGAGCGGCTGCCCGCGGCCGTGCACCAGCTGCACTCCTCCGAGTACCGCAACCCGCACGACCTGCCCGAGGGCGCCGTCCTGGTCGTCGGCACCGGCCAGTCCGGCTGCCAGATAGCCGAGGACCTCCACCTCGCGGGCCGTGAGGTCCACCTCGCCGTGGGCAGCGCCCCCCGCGTCGCCCGCGCCTACCGCGGCCGCGACTGCGTCGCCTGGCTCGACGCCATGGGCCACTACGAGAAGACCGTCGACTCCTTCCCCGACAGCGACGCCGTGCGGATGCGCGCAAACCACTACGTCACCGGGCGCGACGGCGGTCGCGACATCGACCTGCGGGCCTTCGCCCGCGACGGCATGCGGCTGTACGGACGCCTCACCGGCGTCGACGGCAGCTCGCTCGCCTTCGCCGACGACCTCGCCGAACACCTCGACCACGCCGACGCCGTCGCCGAGTCCATCAAGGACTCCATCGACGCCCACATCGACGCGTTCGGCATCGACGCCCCCACCGAACCCCGCTACACACCGGTGTGGCAACCCGCGCCCCCCGGCACCCCCGCGTCCCCGCACACCGCGCTCGACCTCGGGAGCGCCGGTATCAGCACCGTGGTGTGGGCCACCGGCTTCACCCGCGACCACCGCTGGATCGAGGTGCCCGTCTTCGACGGCCGCGGCTACCCGATGCACCGGCGCGGCATCACCAGCAGGCCGGGCCTCTACTTCATCGGCCTGCCCTGGCAGCACACCTGGGGCTCGGGACGCTTCGAGGCCGTCGGCCGCGACGCCGCCTTCCTCGCGGGGCACATCGACGCCTCCCGGCGCGTGGCCGACGTGTGCGGCGCGCTCACCGGCGCCCCCACCGCCCTGTCCGCCGCGCTCCCCGTGGGCTGAGAGGACACACCGCCATGCACCACGACGCACATCGCCACATCGGCGTCCTGCCCGCCTACCCGTTCTACGGCGGCCCCCCGGTCCACCCCGACACCACCGCGCGAGCCACCGTCAAGGAACTCCTCGCCGACCTCGACCGCGAGGGCACGGAACGCGCGCTCGTCCTGCCCAACTACGGCGTGCCCGACCCGTCCGTCGCCTTCACCTTCAACGAACTCGCCCTGGAAGCAGCCCAGTCCGACGACCGGCTGCGCGCCGCCCTGTGGGTGTCGCCCCGGCCGGAGGACGCCGAGCGCACCGAACAGGCCCTCGCCCTCGCCGGCGAGGACGGCGTACGCGCCCTCAAGCTCAGCTTCCTGCTCGGCGGCCACCCCACAGAACCGGCCTGCCGCCCCCAGCTCGACCGCATCTTCGCCACCGCCGAGACCCACCGACTCGTCGTCCACATCCACACCTCGCCGGGCGCCGCCTCCGACATCGACCAGGTCGGCCGGCTCGTCGAGTGGTACGCCGACCGGGTACGGCTGCACCTCGTGCACTTCGGCGGCGGCATGAGCGGCCACATCAAGCTCGTCGGCTCCCGCTTCTTCGACTGGATCGCCGAAGGCAGGCAGGTGTACACCGACCTGTCCTGGGCCATCGGCTTCGCCCCCTACTGGCTCGCCCGGGAGATCGAGCGGCGCGGCAGCGGCCACGACCGGGTGCTGTTCGCCAGCGACCAGCCGTGGGGCGACTTCGCGGGCGAACACGCCCGCATGGCCGCGGCCGTGGGCGACGGCGAGCTCGCCCGCCGCGTCTTCCGCACCACGTTCGCCGACCTCTACGACTGACCGGGCCCAACCCCCAGACCACCCCTCCCCACTGCCCGTCCTTGCACCCACCACACCGAGGAGACCCACCATGTCAGAGACCGCCGAGCTCACCGAGGTTGAGCAGAAGTCGCTCACCGAGATCGCCCACCCCTCCCTGCCCGAGGGCTCCACGATCTACGGCACCACCAAGGTCTTCCCCGACTACAAGGCCGAGGACGGCGAGACCTACTTCACCCTCGTGCACGGCATCGCCCACGAGTCCTCCGTGAGCTTCGTGGCCGTACTCCAGGCGACCCGCGCCCTGCGCAAGGGCTTCGAGACCGCCATCTACTTCTACGGCCCCGGCTCGCTCAACTGCCTCGCCACCCGCGGCTTCCCGACCACCGGCAACTCCGCGTTCCCCGGCGAGCACAACATCAACAACCAGCTCAAGACCTTCATCGCCGAGGGCGGCAAGGTCTACTGCTGCCGCTTCGGCCTCTCCCTGCACGGCGCCCGCGAGGAGGACCTCATCGAAGGAGTCATCCCCACCCACCCGCTCGACGTCCAGGACGCGCTGATCCACTACGCGCGCAAGGGCGCCATCATCAACTCGACCTACCAGCTGTAGGAGGTACGCGGTGAGCGCCGACACCGGAACGGCCCCCGAGGCCGCACAGCACGCGAACCCCGTGGACGTCCGCATCCTGACCCGCGCCGACCTCGCCCTGCGCGGGATCAGTACGGACACCCCCCTGAGGCGTCCCGACGGAGCGGGACCGAGCGACGACGGCCATGTACGCGTCGACGGTGTGGGCGCCGCCCTGCCCATCGACCCGGCGAGCCCCTACGCCGTACGGGACGGCAGGGTCTGGCTCGGTGAGGACGACACCGGCCTGACCCTGACCCCCGTACGCCGGCCCCGGTTCTACGACCTCGCCACCGCAGACGGCGTCCCCTACGAGCACATCGCCAGGCTGCACGGCACCGACGTCCTCGCCACCACCGTCGTGCAGACCTGCATGCGCTACGCCGAGAGCGACCGCTGCCGCTTCTGCACCATCGAGGAGTCCCTGCGCGCGGGAGCCACCGTGGCGGCCAAGACCCCGGCGCAGCTCGCCGAGGTCGCCGAGGCCGCCGTACGGCTCGACGGCGTACGGCAGATGGTGATGACCACCGGCACCACCACCGGGCCCGACCGGGGCGCCCGCGCCCTCGCCAGGTCCGTGCGCGCCGTACTCGGCGCCGTGCCCGGACTGCCTGTCCAGGTCCAGTGCGAACCGCCCGCCGACCTCCGCTGGATCACCGAACTCCGCGAAGCGGGCGCCACCGCCATCGGCATCCACGTCGAATCGCTCGACGAGGACGTGCGCAGGCGGTGGATGCCGGGCAAGGCGAGCGTGCCGCTCGCCGCCTACGAGGAGGCGTGGGACGAGGCGGTCCGCGTCTTCGGCCGCAACCGCGTCTCCACCTACCTCCTCGTCGGACTCGGCGAGGATCCCGACGAGCTGATCGAGGGCGCGGGCCGACTCGTCGACCGGGGCGTCTACCCGTTCGTCGTGCCCTTCCGTCCCATGCGCGGCACCCTCGCGGCCCGCGACGGAGCCACCGCACCCGACGCGGACCTGCTGGCCCGCGTCACCGCCGCCGTCGCCGCGAAGCTGCGCGCCGCCGGCATGCGCGGCGCCGACCAGGGCGCGGGCTGCGCGGCCTGCGGCGCCTGCGGCGTCCTGTCCACGGCGGGCGGGTGAGCGCGCCGTGACCACACTCGACGGCGGCCCCCCGCCGCTGCCCAAGGCGGCCCCGCCGCAGGACATCCTGGCCCTGCTCGGCGACCACAGCACCCTCACCGCGCGGCGGAGCGCACCGCCCGCCTTCCACGTCGAGGAGGCCGCGGACCCCGCGGCCCTCGGCGCCTACCGGCGGCTGCGGCACGACGTGTTCGTCACCGAACAGGGCCTGTTCGACCGGCACGACCGCGACGAGCACGACGACGATCCGCGCACCCTCAGCCTCGTCGCCCGCGATCCGTCGGGCGCGGTACTCGGCGGCGTGCGCCTCGGACCGGCGCACGGCGGCGCGGACATCGGCTGGTGGGCCGGCGGCAGACTCGCTGTCCACCCCGGCGCCCGGCACCGCGGCGGCATCGGCGCCGCCCTCGTGCGCGCCGCCTGCGCCCGCGCCGAGGCCGCGGGAGCCCTGCGGTTCGACGCGACCGTCCAGGCCGCCAACGAGACGCTGTTCACCCGCCTCGGCTGGCGCAGCGTGCGCCCGGTGACGGTCGCGGGCCGCCCGCACGTCCTGATGCGCCACCCCGTCGGCCGCGTCCAGGCGCTCGTCACCGCGGCCAAGGGGCCCCTGGGGGACCTGCTCTCCGCGCTCGCGGACGGCCCGCCCGGCACCCTCGGCGGCCCCGGATACGTCGGCGACGACGGCGCGCCCGTACCCGGGGGCGGCGGTCTCGTCGCCGCCTGCGATGCCATCCTGCCCGCGCTCGCCGAGCGCGACCCCGACTGGGCCGGCTGGTGCTCCGTCCTGGTCAACCTCAACGACCTGGCCGCGATGGGCGCACGGCCCGCCGGGCTGCTCGACGCCGTCGCCGCGCCGGACCTGCCGCACGCCCGGCGCCTGCTCGGCGGGCTCGCCCGCGCCGCCGCCGCGTACGGCGTGCCCGTGCTCGGCGGCCACACCCAGCTCGGCGTGCCCGCCGCGCTGAGCGTCACCGCGCTCGGCCGCGCCGCCCGGCCCGTGCCCGGCGGCGGCGGGCGCCCCGGGCACCGCGTCCGGCTCACCGCCGACCTCGGCGGCGGCTGGCGCCCCGGCTACCACGGCCGCCAGTGGGACTCCACCACCCGCCGCACCACAGCGGAACTCACCGCCATGCTCGGCGCGGTGGCCGCGGCGGCGCCCGCGGCCGCCAAGGACGTCTCCATGGCGGGCGTCGTCGGGACCCTCGGCATGCTCGCCGAGGCCGGGGGCTGCCGCGCCGTGCTCGACGTCGCCAACGTGCCGAGGCCGCCCGCCGCCACCGCCGGGGACTGGCTCACCTGCTTCCCCGGCTACGCCATGCTCACCACCGAAACGCCCGAGCGGTCCCGCGCCCTGCCCGCGGGCCCCGCGACGAGCGCCGAGTGCGGCGAACTGACCAGTGGAGAAGGCGTCGGGCTGCGCTGGCCCGACGGAGAGATCACCGAAGCAGTCACCGCAGCGGTGACCGGAATGGGGACCGCATGACCACTCTGCGCATGGCGGCGTCCGCCGCCGCGTACGGCCGCGACCTGGAGGCCGACTTCGCCACCGTGGCCGCCGTCATCGCCGAGGCCCGGGAGCGCGGCGTACGGCTGCTCGCCCTGCCCGAGGCATGTCTCGGCGGCTACCTGCTCAGCCTGGACACACCGGACGGCGCGGGCGACGCGGGACCGCCGCCGCTCGACCAGGACGGGCCCGAGATCCGGCGGCTCGCCGCGCTCGCCCGGGAGATGACCGTGATCGCCGGGTACTGCGAGGCCGACGGCGGACAGCGCTACAACAGCGCTGTCTGCGTCACCGGCGACGGCGTGCTCGCCAACCACCGCAAGGTGCACCAGCCGCTCGGCGAGAACGCCTCCTACGCGTCGGGAGACCGCTTCGACGCCTTCGACACGCCCGTCGGCCGGATCGGCATGATGATCTGCTATGACAAGGCGTTCCCCGAGGCCGCCCGTGCCCTCGCCCTGGACGGGGCCCGCATCGGCGTCTGCATCTCGGCCTGGCCGGGCGCGCGGACCCGCCCGGCCGCCGACCTCGCGCAGGACCGCTGGAAGCGCCGCTTCGACCTGTTCGACCGGGCCCGCGCGCTGGAGAACCAGATGGTGTGGCTCTCCGCCAACCAGGCGGGCACCTTCGGCTCGCTGCGGTTCGTCGCGGGCGCCAAGGTCGTCGACCCCGGTGGCGACGTCCTCGCCGACACCGGGACGGGTCCGGGACTCGCCGTCGCCGAACTCGACGTGGACGACGCCCTCACCACGGCCCGCCGCGCCATGGGCCACCTCCGCGACCGGCGCCCCGACGCCTATCCGCCCCTGTCGCTGCCCGCGCCCGCCCGCGCC
The DNA here is from genome assembly GCF_039540215.1 of Streptomyces tremellae. NCBI lineage: Bacteria > Bacillati > Actinomycetota > Actinomycetes > Kitasatosporales > Streptomycetaceae > Streptomyces > Streptomyces tremellae. Next base: position 16,913 of record NZ_BAABEP010000040.1, on the reverse strand, counting down.
TGAGCCCGAGGACCGCCCCATGGACAGCAGAGCCGCCCCCGGCCGCGCCCCGCGCGGCCCCAGACCGCCCGGCACCGTACGGATCGCCGCCGCGGCGGCCCACTTCGGCCGTGACCTCGACTTCGACCTCGCGCGCATCGGCAAGATCGTCTCCGACGCCCGTGACCACGGCACCGACCTCCTCGTCCTGCCGGACGCCGCGCTCGGCGGCTACCTCGCCGACCTGCGCCGCCCCGACCCGGACGCGCTGCCGGAAGCACTCAAGCCCGACGACCCGCTCATCCACGAGATCGCCCGCCTCGCACGGGAGATGGTGGTGTGTGTCGGCTACTGCGAGGCGGCGGGCGCCGCCCGCCACAACTCCGCCGTGTGCGTCAGCGGCGACGGCGTGCTCGGCCGCCACCGCAAGGTCCACCTCCCGGCGGGGGAGACGGTCGCCTACACGCCGGGCGACCGCTTCGAGGCGTTCGACACCCCCATCGGCCGCATGGGCATGCTCATCGACTACGACAAGACGTTCCCCGAGTCGGCCCGCAGCCTCGCCCTCGACGGCGCGACCGTACTCGCCTGCCTCTCCGCGTGGCCCACCAGCCTCACCAACCGGGCGCCCCGCCTCGCCCAGGACCGCCAGGCACGCCTCTTCGACCTGTACGACCAGGCGCGCGCCGCGGAGAACCAGGTCGTCCTCGCCTCCGCCAACCAGACCGGGGCCATGGGCGGCATGCGCTTCCTCGGCCAGGCCAAGGTGGTCGGGCCCGGCGGCGACATCCTCGCCCGCACCTGGTCCAAGGCCGGGCTCGCCGTCGCCGAGCTCGACGTGGCCGCCGAGATCGACCGCGCCCGCCGCATCCTCAGCCACATCGACGAACTGCGCCCTGCCGCCTACCGCACCGGACGGCCCGTATGAAGGTGGCCCTGCTCAGCTACTCCACCAAGCCGCGCGGCGGCGTGGTGCACACCCTTGCGCTGGCCGAGGCGCTCGCCCGCACCGGACAGGACGTCACCGTGTGGACGCTCGGCCGCGACGGCGACCACGGCTTCTACCGGCGGGTCGACCCGGCCGTGCGCACCCGCGTCGTCCCCTTCGCCCCCGGCGGCGCGGAGGAGACCGTGGGGGAGCGGGTGCTGCGCTCCATCGACACGCTCCGCGACGCGTTCGCGCCGCACGCCCGCGGGTACGACATCGTCCACGCGCAGGACTGCATCAGCGCGGGCGCGGCCGGCCGCTGCGTGCGCACCGTCCACCACATCGACCACTTCACCACGCCCGAACTCGCCGCCTGCCACGAGCGCGCCCTCGTCGAGCCGTACGCCCATGTCTGCGTCTCCCGCTCCGTCGCCGACGAACTGCGCGCGGGCTGGGGCATCGAGGCCGCCGTCATCCCCAACGGCGTCGCCTACGAGCGCTTCGCCACCACCGACCCGGCGGCCCGCGCCCGCAGGCGCGCACAGCACGGCCGCTACATCCTCACGGTCGGCGGCATCGAACCCCGCAAGGGCTCGCTCGACCTGCTGGAGGCGTACGCGCTGCTGCTGGAGCACGACCCGTCGCTGCGGCTCGTCGTCGCGGGCGGCGAGACCCTCTTCGACTACCGGGACTACCGCGCCCGCTGGGAGCGCAGGGCCCGCGCGCTCGACGTGGCGCCCACCGTTCTCGGCCCCGTGCCGGAGGACGACCTGCCGCCCCTGGTCGCGGCGGCCGAGGCGTTCGCCTTCCCCTCGCTCAAGGAGGGCTTCGGACTCGCCGCGATGGAGGCGCTCGCCGCCGGCGTGCCCCTGGTCGTCCGCGACCTGCCCGTGCTGCGCGAGGTGTTCGGCGACGCCGCGCGCTTCGCCGCGGATCCCGCCGCCCTCGCCCGCGAACTCGCCGCCGCGGTCGACCCGGAGGACCAGGACCGGGCGGGGCGCCGCCTCGCGGGCCGCCGGCTCGCCGCCCGCCACACCTGGCGCGCGGCGGCCCTGAGCCACCTCGCCCTCTACGAGAAGCTGGCCTGACCGCCTGACCGCCTGACCGCCTGACCGCCTGACCGCCTGACCGCCTGACCGGGCCCCCGGCCGCCCGTCCGGGCGGCGGTCCAGGGCTCCGACCGACCGCCGGGGCCTGGGATCCCGCCGTCGCGATCAGCCTCGGTGGCCGCCGTGGGCCGGGTGGGCGGGCGGCACCGGACGGGTGCGCGACGGCGGCGCCTGCCGCGGGTCGCTGCCCCACTCCTTGTCGGGCTCCGACCCCATCACCAGCGTCAGCCGCCCGCCCGACACGATCTCCTCGTGGGTGATCCACGCCCGGTTCAGCACCCGCCCGTTGAGCCGCGCCGAGCGGATGTACATGTTCGCCGCCGAATTGTGCCGCGCCTCCACCGTGAAGCGCGTACCGCGGCTCGTGGTGAACACCGCCTCGTCGAACAGCGGGCTCCCCAGGGCGTACACGCCGCTCGCCGGGGCCACCGGATAGAAGCCGGACGCCGCGAGCACGTACCACGCGGACATCTGCCCGCAGTCGTCGTTGCCCGCGAGGCCCGCGGGTCCCGTGGCGTACGCGTACTCGCACACGTACCGCGACCACTTCTGCGTCAGCCAGGGCGCGCCCGCGTGCACGAACGTGAACGCCATCTGGTGCACCGGTTCGTTGGAGTGGTTGTACGCGTCGTTCCACTTCATCATCTCGTCCGGCGGGGTCCGCTCGAACATGCCGTTGAGCCGGGAGACGAACGCGTCGCGGCCGCCGAGGAGTTCGATCAGGCCGGGCACGTCGTGCGGCACGTACCAGCCCTGCTGGTCCGGGTTGGACTCCACGCACCCGTCCTGGTCGCCCATCCACGAGCCGTCCGCGTTGCGGCCCCTGAACCAGCCCACGTCCTTGCTGAAGACGTTGCGGTAGTTGCGCGACGTGCCGTCCAGGCGCCGCGCGTCCGCGTGCCGTCCTGTCGCCTCGGCGAACCGGGCCAGCGCGTAGTCCGCGTACGCGTTCTCCAGCGTCTTCGACAGGCTCGTGTCGACGCAGTAGCCGAGCCGCGTCCAGTTCTCGAAGTCGTTCCTGTTGGACTTCTCCGCCGGGCCGAGTGCCACGTCGCGGCAGTACGCGTACGCCTTGTCCACGTCGAAGCCGCGCACCCCCTTCACATACGCCTCGGAGATGATGTTCACCGCGGGGTCGCCGACCATCGTGTCGGTGTCCGTGCCGAGCAGCTCCCAGCGGGCCAGCCCCTTCACCGCGCCCGAATCCGTCAGTGCGAGCAAAGTGTTGACCTGGTCGCTCACCGTCTGCTCGTCGATGATCGTGAGCAGCGGGAACTCGCCGCGGAAGACGTCCCAGCCGCTGAAGACCGTCCGCTGCGTGAACGGGTCGTGCCGCACGGGGCCCTCGCCGAAGCGCGAGGCGCCGTCCGCGTCGCCGGAGATCCGCGGGTCGATCATGGTGTGGTAGAGCGCCGAGTAGAAGATCTCCCGCTGGGCGTCCGTACCGCCCCGGACCGCGACCCTGCCGAGTGCGCCCGCCCAGGCGTCGCGGGCCGCGGCGTGCGCGCCGTCGAAGTCCCAGCCGGGCAGCGAGTCCTGCAGGTTGCGCCGCGCGCCTTCGACACCCGTGAACGAGACCCCGGCCTTCACCAGCACCCGCTGGCCGGCGCGCACCGGGAACTCCACGAAGAACCCGGCGCTGTCGCTCGCGCTGCTCTGCTGCGCGGCACCGCGGTGTACCGTGTCGCCGTCCCAGGTGCCGAGTGAGCCGACGGGACGCTGGAAGCGCATCGAGAAGTAGACCGTGTACTCGGGGCCGTTGCCGCAGATCCAGCCGCCGCCCGAGCGGTCGGCCCGCATCGAGCCCTCGACGGTGTACGGGTCGGCGAGCCGCAGCTCCTGCGCCACCGAGTGCGAGCCGTCGAAGCCGACGCGGCGCGCCAGGTCGACCTTGATCCGGCCGGTGCCCGCCTCCTGGAAGGTGAACCGCAGCATGCCGGCGCGGCGCGCCGCGGTCAGCTCGGTGCGCACCTTGTACCGGTCGAGATCGACGGCGTAGTACCCGGCACGCGCCACCTCGGTCTCCTTGCGGAACGGGCTCTTGGCCGCGTCCCTGCCGGTGACCAGGTCGCCGGTCTCCGGCATGACCTGGAGGTTGCCGAGGTCGCCGTAGCAGCCGATGCCGCCGAGATGGAGGAAGCTGAAGCCCTCGATCGTCGTCATGTCGGCCGAGTAGCCACTGCCGTTGTCGCCGCCGCTGACGGTGTCCGGGCTCAACTGCACCATGCCGAACGGGGTGTCGGCGCCCGGGAACGTCTTGCCGCAGGCGGTGTCGGGGGACGTCGTCAGCGCGCCGGTGAGCGGGTTGACGAGATCCACCGGCGCGGTCGCGCGCCGCGCGGTCGCCGCGGTGGCCGCCGCGCGGGAGGCGGACCCGGCCCATCCCGCTGCCTCCGCCTGGCCGCCCACCCCGAGGGCGACGAGCGCGCCCGCTCCCGTCCCGGCGAGGAACGTGCGCCTGTCCAGCCGGCTCTCAGGTCGGTCCCGGTCCACGGTCTGTGCCTCCACGCTGGATTCTGACAACGTTGTCTGACTCCGGGTCAACCTCCGTCATCGACCGGCCGCTGTCAAGGGTGCGGGCGGATCCCGCACGAGAGCCCCATGCCGTCCCGTGTACCGGGAGCACGCCGCCCGCGCCCCGCGCGTGGCCCGGTGGGGAAGGGCCGGGGCGTCGCCGTGGGCGTCAGCCCAGGGGGAACCCGCCTCAGCCCAGGGGGAAACCCGCCTCGTCGCCCACCACGGGGAACCCCGCGGCCCCGTCGCCGAGCGACTGCTCGGTCCAGATGGTCTTGCCCTTGCGGCCGTAGCGGCTGCCCCACCGCTGCGCGCACTGCGCCACGATGTAGAGACCGCGCCCGCCCTCGTCCGTGTCGCCCGCGCGCACCAGCCGCGGCTGCGTGTTGCTCGGGTCGGAGACCTCGCAGATGAGCACGGAGGAGCGGATCAGCCGCAGCCCGACGGGGCCGCCGGCGTAGCGCACCGCGTTGGTGACGAGCTCGCTCACGATCAGCTCGGTCGTCAGGCTCAACTGCCCGAGGCCCCAGGCATCGAGCTGCTCGTCGGCGAGCTTGCGCGCCTGGGCGACCGCCTCGGGATCGGCGGGCAGCTGCCAGATCACGGTGTCCGACGGCGGCACGACCCGCGTACGGGCCATCAGCAGCGCCACGTCGTCGCGAGGCTGCCGGTCGCCCAGGGTGCCGAGGAGCCGGTCGCCGAAGTCCCGCAGGCCGGTGTCCGGGCGCCACGACTCCGCGAGCCCGTCCCTGACCCGTTCGAGGCCCACGTCCGCGTCGAAGTCCGTGAGGGCGAGCAGGCCGTCCGTGAACAGCGTGAGCACACTGCCGGGCGCGGGTTCGAGGGTCACCGACTCGTACGGCACGCCGCCGACGCCGAGCGGAGGTCCTGGCGGCGCGTCGACGAACTCCGCTCTCCCGTCCGGCGAGACGAGGACCGGCGGCGGCTGCCCCGCGTTGGCGAGCGTGCAGCGTCCCGCGACCGGGTCGTAGACCGCGTACAGGCAGGTGGCGCCCACCGCGTCCTTCTGCTCGGCGCTCGTCTCCGCGGCGAGTCGCTGGATCAGGTCGTCGAGCCGGGTCAGCACCTCGGCCGGCTCCAGTTCGAGGTCGGCGAGCGTGAGGATCGCGGTGCGGAGCCTGCCCATGGTGGCCGTGGCGGGCAGCCCGTGCCCGATGACGTCGCCGATCACCAGCGCGGCCCGCAGCGACGGCAGGCCGACCACGTCGAACCAGTCGCCGCTGATGTCGGCGCCGCCGGTCGCGGGCCGGTAGGTGCCCTCGGTCTCCACCGCCGCCATGTCGGCGGCTGCGCGCGGCAGCAGCCGCTCCTGGAGTGAGACGGCGGCCCGGTGCTCGCGCGCGTAGCGGCGCGCGTTGTCGAGCCCGAGCGCGGCCCTTGAGACGATCTCCGTCAGCAGGACCAGCTCGTCGCCGTCCATCGGCTCCGGCTGGTCGGTCCGCCACACCGACACCGTTCCGAGGCCGAAGCCCCTGGCCAGCAGCGGCGCGACCGCCACCGACGTGGCGCCCTCGGGGATGAACCGCCGCGCCAGCTCCTCGGAGCCCAGCTCCGCTGCCACCTGCTCCCGGGTGAGGGTGAGCAGCTTGCCCTGTTCGAGGCGCTGCGTCTGCACGGTCTCCGGCAGCGGCGGATAGACGTCCCCGGGCCGCAGCAGTTGAAAGGACCGGTCGCCGGCCTCGCCCGCCACTGCGGTCCTGGTCAGGCCGGGCGTGGTCCAGCCGAGCAGCTGCGGCGGGTCCTCGCCGGCGAGGACGCCCTCCGCGAGGTCCACCGTCACGAAGCTGCCGAGCTCGGGCACGAGCACGTCCGCCAGGTCCTGCGCCGTGCGCCTGATGTCGAGGGAGGGCCCGATGAGCTCGGCGGCCTTCTGGAGCAGCGCGAGGTGCCTGCGGTCCCTGTTCTCCTTCGTCGCGTCATACGTGAGGACGGCGACGCCGTCGGGCGAGCCGTCGCCGTCGTCGAGCCGGAAGGCCGACACCGAAGCGACGGGGGAGGGGGCGCCCGGGGCGTCGGCGTGGCGCAGCGGCTGCACCCTGCTCACGACGGGCGTACCGGTGCGCAGCACGTCCGTCAGCAGGCGCCGCATGGTCTCGGCGTCGGGCTCGTAGAGCCGGGCCGCCCAGTCCTCGCCCTGCGGGGAGGAGCCCGCGAGCACCGTTGGGGCGGTGTTGGCGCGCAGCCGCCGCTGGTCCTGGTCGTGGATCGCCACGCCGATGCGGTCCTGCGCGAGCAGCGCCTGGAAGAACGAGATGCCCTGGGCCCACTCGGCGGCCGTCCCCGAGGCCAGCGCGATCAGCACCCGGTGGCCGTGCGGCGGCACGGGCACCACACCGTAGGTGATGTCCCGGCCCCCGGCCGCGCCGCGCCCGGTCCTTACGGTGTCGGCAAGGGTGACCGTCCGGCACGTGCCGGACGGGGAGACCATCTCCCACAGCGGCAGGCCGACCGCGTCGTCCGTGCCGCGTCCGAAGAGTCGGGCCGCCTCGGCGGACCAGGACACCACGGTGCCCTCCCCGTCCAGTACGGCGACGGCGACGGACTCGATCCGGAATCCCCCCCGAAGGACGCTGCCCTCGTCAGGTTCCACGCTGGCTCCTCTCGCCAGGCGAGAGAGTTTTCTCAACTTTAACCCGATATGTCACAACCTTGAATCCGGAGCGGCGGGGGCGCCCGCCGGGCGGGCCGGCCGCGCCGGTCCGTGGCCGGACGCCGCGCGTGCCGCCGCGGTCGCGGACCGTGAGGGCGCCGCCCGGCAGCCGACCGCGGGACCGGCGCGTCCGGGCTTCCCGCGGGCTCCCGTGCGGCGGGTCCCGCTTCCGGGGCCCGCGCCGCCCCGCAGACGGGTGCCCAGACCGCGGGCCGCCCACACGAGGTGTTTCCGTGCGGCACGCGGCGCGGTGGCCGGCGCGGAGCAGCGCCTCGCGCTCACCCCGCCGCGCTCACCCCGCTGCCGGTCCGCCGCCCGCGCGGGCCAGCCTGCGGGCCTCGGACTCCGCCGGGTCGAGGACCGGGACGGCGGCCAGCAGACCCTTGGTGTACGGGTGCTCCGGCGACTCGTAGACCCGGTCCGCGGGACCCTCCTCCACCACGCGGCCCGCCCGCATCACCAGCACCCGGTCGCTGACCTGCCGCACCACCGCCAGGTCGTGGGCGATGAACACCAGCGAGAGGCCGAGCTCGCGCTGCAGCTCGCCCAGCAGCCCGACGATGTTCGCCTGCGTGGTGACGTCGAGCGCCGAGACCGGCTCGTCGCACACCACCAGCTTCGGCTCGGGCGCCAACGCCCGCGCGATACCGACCCGTTGGCGCTGGCCGCCGGAGAACTCGTGCGGATAGCGGTCATACCACGCCGGGTCGAGGCCGACCCGGTCGAGCAGCTCCCGCACCCGGGCGCGCACGGACCTGTCGTCCAGGGCGCCCGCGGCCCGCAGCGGGTCGGCGATCGACTCGCCGATGCTGCGCCGGGGGTTGAGCGACGACACCGGGTCCTGGAAGACCATCTGGAGCTCACGCCGCACCGGCCGCAGCTGCCGCTCGCCGAGGTGCCCGATCTCCCGTCCCCCGTAGCGCAGTCCACCGGCGGACGGTTCGATCAGCCGGACCAGCATGCGGCCCAGTGTGGTCTTGCCGCTGCCCGACTCACCGACCACGCCCAGCGTCTCGCCCCTGCCGACGGTCAGGGACACCCCGTCGACCGCGGGGACCAGTCCGGCCCCGCGCCCGAACTCCTTGCGCAGGCCGGACGCTTCGAGGAGTACCTCGCCGCCGGCCGCGTCGGTGGCGCAGGCTGCGCCGTCCCGGACCTCCCGCACGGCCTCCACCGTCCGCACCGGCCGGGCGGCCGGCACGTCGGCGCGCGGCACCGCCGCGATCAGCTCCCGCGTGTACGCCTCGCGCGGCGCGCCCAGCACCTCTTCCACGGTGCCGCGCTCCACCGCCCTGCCCTCCCGCATCACCAGGACGTCGTCGACGGAGCCCGCCACCACCCCCAGGTCGTGGGTGACGAGGAGCAGCCCCGCGCCCGTCTCCGTGCGCAGCTCGTGCAGCAGGTCGAGGATCTGCGCCTGCACCGTCACGTCGAGCGCGGTGGTCGGCTCGTCGGCGACCAGCAGCCGGGGACGGCAGGCGAGCGCCATGGCGATCACCGCGCGCTGCCGCATGCCGCCGCTGAACTCGTGTGGACGCGCGCGCGAGCGGCGCGCCGCGTCCGGGATGCCGACCCGGTCGAGCACCTCCACGGCGCGCGCCCGCGCCGCCGCGCGGGCCGCCCTCGTGTGCACCCGGTACACCTCGGCGATCTGGTCGCCGACCGCGTAGTACGGGTCGAGGGCGGACAGGGGGTCCTGGAAGACCATCGCGGCGAGACCGCCGCGCAGCCTGCGCAGGTCGTCGCCCTCGGCGGTCAGCGCGTCGACACCCGCGACCAGGGCCGAGCCGCCGACCCGCGCGCCGGTGTCACGGTGCAGGCCGAGCAGCCCGAACGCGACGGTGCTCTTGCCGGAGCCCGACTCGCCGACGATGCCGAGGGCCCGGCCCGCGCCGAGCGCGAACGACAGCCCGTCCACCGCCCGCACAGGACCCTCCCCGGTCGGGAACTCCACGACCAGGTCGCGGACTTCGACCAGCGGCCCAGGGGCCGCCGCGGCACCGGCCCCCGGTCCCGCGCCCGCACCGGACACACCGGCGCCCACGCCGGAAGCACTGTCGCTCACTGGAGCACCACCCGTCGGTCGATCACCGCGTACAGCAGGTCGGCGCCCGCGTTCGCCACCACCACGCAGAACCCGGTCACCAGCACGAGACCCACCACCACGGGCAGGTCGATCTGCGCCACCGAGTCCACCAGCAGCCGCCCGAGGCCGGGCAGCCCGAACAGCGACTCCGTCAGCACCGCGGAACCGAACATCGTGCCCAGGTCGAGCGCGCTGAGCGCGATCACCGGGGTCAGCGCGCCGCGCAGCGCGTGCCGGGTCACCAGGTGCCGCTCGCTGACCCCGTAGGCGCGGAAGGTCCTGATGTGGTCCTCTGCCAGCGTCTCCAGCATCGAGGAGCGCGTGAGCCGCGCGTACTTGGCCGACTCGATCAGGGCGAGCGACACCCACGGCAGCAGCAGGCCCCAGAACCACTGCTGCGGGTCCGAGGTCAGCGAGACGTAGTCGGGGAAGGGCAGCCACTGGAGTGTCGAGCAGAACAGCACGAGCAGCAGCAGCCCGATGACGAACACCGGCATCGCGTTGCCCGCGAGCGTCAGCGCGGTCAGCGCCCGCTCTGTGAACCGGCCGCGCCGGAGCGCCGACATCAGGCCCGTGCCGACGCCGAGCAGCAGCCACAGCACCATCGCGCCGAGCGCGAGCGAGGCCGTCACCGGGAGCCGCTCACCGATGAGCGACGTGACCTGCTCGCTGGTCCGGTACGACACGCCGAGGCACGGGGCGTGGCAGTGCAGCACCCCGGTGCCCGTGGAGAAGTCGCGCCCCGCGACGACGCCGCCGAGGAAACGCGCGTACTGGAGGTAGAAGGGCGCGTCGACGCCGAGGCGCTGGCGCACCTGCTCCACCTGCGCGGGGCTGCACCTGGCCCCGCAGGTCAGCTGCGCCGGGTCGCCGGGGGCGACGTAGAACGCCGCGTAGATCACGATCGAGAGGACCAGCAGCACGACGAGCGCGCCGATCACCCTGCGGAACAGATAGCGCGTCATGCCGCGGCCTCCGTACCGCCCGCGGGGGCTCCCGCGCCGCCGTCGGGCGGCGGCGCGGCCCCCCGGCGACGCCCGCCGAGGCGCAGCCGCGACGCGGCACGCGGGTCGAGCGCGGTGCGGACCGCGTCGCCGAGGAGCGCGAACGACAGCGTCGTGATGAAGATCATCAGGGACGGCAGCAGCACGTACATCGGATCCGCCTGGAACCACGTCGTGGCCGACGTCAGCATCTGCCCCCACGACGAGGTCGGCGGCCGCACCCCCACCCCGAGGAACGAGAGGCCCGCCTCGCTCACCACGTTGGAGGGCAGCAGCAGCGCCGCGTACGTCACCACCGGTGCCGCGAGCGACGGCAGCAGCTCCCTGCGGGCCACGCGCCACGCCCCCGAGCCGCCGAGCCTGGCGGCCGCCACGTAGTCGAGCGACTTGAGGCTCAGCGTCTGGGCCCGCACCACCCGCGCCGTGCCGCCCCACCCGAGCAGCCCGATGACCAGCATCAGCAGCAGCGGGCGCGGGAAGCCGGCCGGCACGATCGCCATCAGCGCGATCGCGAACACCAGCGTCGGCAGCGCGAGCATCACGTCCGTGGTGTGCGCGAGCACCTGGTCGAGCAGCCGGTTGCCGAGGCCCGCGGCGAGCCCGAGGACCAGTCCGATCACCACCTGCACCACCGTCGCGCCGACCGACACGAGCAGCGACACCTGCGCCCCGTACACCAGGCGCGCGAACAGGTCGCGCCCGGTGCCCGGTTCGACTCCGAGCCAGTGCGCGCCGCTGACCCCGCCGAACGGCCCGGTCGGCACCCCGCCCGAGGCCGAGTTCACCAGGGCGTCGTGGTACGTGGTGGGGTCCTGGCCCTCCGCCGCGGCGAGCAGCGGCGCGGCGGCCGCGATCAGGATCAGCAGGACGAGGACCGCCCCGCCCGCGAGGGCGGCGGGCTGCGCACGCAGCCGCCGCCAGACCTGCCGGGCCCCGGCGGCGGGGGAGACCGCCGCCACCGGGTCGCCGGTGAGGAGTTGTTCCGTACTCATGCCCGGTGGTTCCGCGTCACTTCACCGCGACCTGCGAGATGTCGAGCACCCCGGTCCAGTCGCTGATCACCACGTTGCGCACGTCCTTGCCGACGAGCCGCTTGTACACCGGGTGCAGCAGCGGCACGGTCAGCGCCTTGGCGCCGATCTGCTGGTCCAGCGCACCCCACTGCTTCGCCGCGGCCGCGTGGTCGGTGAGCTTGTTGATGCGGTCGATGGTGCTGTTCACCGAAGCGTCGTCCAGCTGGGCGTTGTTGAAGTTCGAGCCGTCCTTGACGATCTGCCGGCCGTCGAAGATCGGGGCGAGGAAAGGACCGCCGGAGGGCCAGTCCGCGCCCCATGTCGAGAAGAACAGGCCGGGCTCGGTGGAGACCGCGTGCACCGTCTGCCGGTACTTGTTGTCCTCGAGGCCGTCCAGCTTGACCGTGATCCCGGCTGCCTTGAGGGCGCCCTGCACGGCCGAGGCCATCGCCGGGCCCGAGTTGTTGGCGTCGCTCTCGGAGTGCGTCAGCGTGATGGTGAGGCCGTGCGGGTAACCGGCCTGCTTCAGCAGCTCCTTGGCCTTCGCCGGGTTCCCGCTCTTTCCCGCGGGGAACGGGTCGTACGGCGTGTAGCCGAAGGCCGCCTGGTTCGGCAGGAAGGTCGTGGCGGGCTCGGCGAGCGAGGAGCCGCCCGCCGCGTTCACCGCCGAGGTGCGGTTGATCGCGTACGCGATCGCCTGGCGCACCTTCGGGTTGTCGAAGGGCTTCACCTTCGGGTTGAAGGAGAGGTAGTCGGTCTCGCCGAAGTGGCCGGTGCCGACGCGGGAGGCGAGCTCCTTGTCGCCCGTCACCTTCGCCAGTTCGGCCGGGCCGAGGTTGGTGTCGGTGGTGATGGCCGCGGCGTCGGGTCCTGAGCCCGCCGACAGCCGCTGGTTGATGACCGCCGTGTCGAGGCCGCCCTTCACGTCGATCGTGTCGGGGTAGTCCTTGCGCTGGCCGTCGGTCTTGGCGGACCAGTGCGGGTTGCGCTTGAAGGTCAGTTCGAGGCCGTTGTTCTCGTTCTTGACGACCTCGTACGGGCCGGAGGATATCGGGTGGTCCGCGTACTTGGTCCCGGTGTCCTTGGCCTTGGGCACCGGCGTGAACTGCGTCTGCGTCGCCAGGTAGGGGAAGTCGCCCTCGGGCTTGTTGAGATGGAAGACGATCGTCTTCGCGTCCGGCGTCTCGATCGCCGAGAGGCCCTTCTTGTCCTTGTAGGGCCCCTGGTAGTCCGCCGCGCCGACCAGCCAGTCCCGCAGGTACGGTGCGCCGCCCGACAACTCGGGCGCGAAGGACCGCTCGATGCCGTACTTGACGTCCGCGGTGGTGATCGGCGTGCCGTCCTCGAACTTCAGGCCGCTCTTGAGGTGGTACGTCCACACCGTGGCGTCCTTCGACGGCTCGCCGGTGTTGGTGGCGAGGTCGGGCACCACCTTGTTGCCCGCGGCGCCGTCGGCCCGGTTGCGGGTGGTCAGCGTACGGAAGACCAGGGACGGGATGTTGCCGCCGCCCGAGGTGTACTCGCGCGCCGGGTCGAAGTTGGTCATCGGCGTCTGGTTGAGGACGAGCAGCTTGCCGCCCTTCTTCGGCGCGTCGCCGCCGCCCGCGGCATCGCCTCCCTTGTCAGGGCCGCACGCGCAGGCGGCGACCGCGAGGGCCGCGGTGACCGCGACGGCGGCCGCCGTACGGCGTGGGGGGCGAGGTGATCGGGACATCGGCTACGGCCTTTCACTGCAAGGAACGACGTGGGGAGAGAGCCACGGAGCAGCGGAGGACCGACCGGAGGAAGGGGGAGCGCCGCGCCCGCGGAAGGGCCCGGAACGCAGCGGAGCACACACCGGGCACGCCGGTGGCGGGACTGCGGAAGCGGGCCGGTCAGCGACAGAGGATGTCGGCGACGCAGTGCCCGGTCACCCCGATGAGCGCCAGCGCGAAGGCGGCGCGCGGCAGGGGGCGGTGAGCAGTCATGCGGAGAAGACTGAACGATTGTCCGAAGGAAGTCAAAACGGTGCAGGTCAGCACCGCAGGAACGTGACCACGCTCACGCCCTGCGGCGTCCCGGCGGCGTCCACGCCACCTTCGCGGCCGGCATCCGGCGCGGGACGTGCGCGCCGCCGGCACCCGGCGCACGTCCGCCGCGCGGCCCCCGAACCGCCGAGGTGGGCGGCATCCGCCGCTCGGCGGGGTCCGGTGGGCGGATGGGGGCGTCCCCGGGCGGGCCGGCCCGTGTCGGCGCGGTGCGTGCGCCGCCGGTACCTACACTCGGGCCCCCACCACCCGCCCGTCGTGAGGAGCCGCCCGTGCCGCAGGCCTGCGACCCCGTGCCGGAGGCCGCCGCGCGCTGCCTCGCCTCGGCCCTCGCCTCCGTGTCGCCAGGGGACCTGTCCGCCGCGCGCGCCCAGATGGGCTTCTCCCTCGCCTGGCACATCGTGCTGGCCTGCCTCGGGGTCGGGCTGCCGCTGCTGACCCTCGGCGTCGAGTGGTACGGCGTCCGCACCGGCAGGCCGGAGCACCGGCTGCTCGCCCGCCGGTGGGCCCGCGCCATGGGGGTGCTGTTCGCGGTCGGCGCCGTCTCCGGGACCATCCTCAGCTTCGAACTCGGCATCCTCTGGCCCGGCCTGATGGGTCGCTTCGGCCAGGTCATCGGCCTGCCCTTCGCCCTCGAAGGCTTCGCCTTCTTCATCGAGGCGATCTTCCTCGGCATCTACCTCTACGCCTGGGACCGGCTGCCGCCCCGCGCCCACCTGCTGACGGGCGTGCCCATCGTCGTCGCGGGCGTCGCCTCCGCCTTCTTCGTCGTCTGCGCCAACGCGTGGATGAACCAGCCCCGCGGCTTCACCCTCCGCGAAGGGAGGGTCGACCACGTCGACCCCTGGGCCGCGATGATCAACCCGGCGGCTCCGCCCGAGACGGTCCACATGATCCTCGCGGCGCTGATGGTGGCGTGCTTCCTCACCGCCTCCGTGTACGCCGTCGCGCTGCTGCGAGGCCGCCGCGACACCTACCACCGCACCGGGTTCCTCGTCCCGTTCACCCTCGGCGCCGTCGCCGCGCCCTTCCAGATCGCCGCAGGCGACTGGGCCGCCCGCTTCCTCGCCCACTACCAGCCGATGAAGCTCGCCGGCATCGAGGGCGTCTACCGCACCCGCTCCCACGTGCCGCTCACCCTCCTCGGCTACGCGGACGGCGAGCGGCTGCGCTACGGCCTGGAGATCCCCGACGGCCTCTCCCTCCTCGTCGGCTACCACCCGGGCACCGTCGTACGCGGCCTGGAAGAGGTGCCGCGCGACCAGTGGCCGCCCGTCACCGGCGTACACCTCTCCTTCGACGCGATGGTCGGCATCGGCACCTTCCTGCTCGCCATGGGCGTGTGGCTGCTGCTCCTGTGGTGGTGGTCGCGCCGCACCGGCACCGCCCTGCTGACCCCGCGCGGCACCCGCCCCTTCCTGCTGCTCGCCGCGCTCGCGGGACCCGCCGCGGTCGTCGCCCTCGAATGCGGCTGGTGCGTCACGGAACTGGGCCGCCAGCCGTGGATCGTCTGGGGCGTCATGCGCGTCAGCGACGCCGTCAACCCCGCCCCCGGACTGATGGCGGGCCTGTGGGTGGTGCTGCTCGTCTACGCGGCGATGACCGCGGGCACCGTGTACGTCCTGCGCCGCCTCACCCGCACCACCCCCGTACCCGTCGCGCCGCAGGAGCGCGACGTCCAGGAGTACCCCGTCGTCTGACCCCCGGCCCGGCCGAGCGCCGCCGGGCCCCGCAGCAGGAGGCGTACGTGATCGCAGACGTGATGCTGGCCGTGATGTGGGTGGGCCTCACCTGCTACGCCCTGTTCGCCGGGGCCGACTTCGGCGCCGGCTTCTGGGACCTGTTCGCGGGCTCCTCAAGCCGCGGCAGGCAGCGCCGCTCCCTGATCGAACACAGCATCGGACCCGTGTGGGAGGCCAACCACGTCTGGCTGATCTTCGTGCTGGTGATGCTCTGGTCCTGCTTCCCGCCGGTGTTCGCGGCCGTCCTGTCCACGCTCTACATCCCGCTCACCCTCACCGCGCTCGGCATCATCGCGCGCGGCGCGGCCTTCGCGTTCCGCAAGGCCAGTACGGCGGTCTGGCAGCAGCGCCTGTTCGGCGGCTGCTTCGCCCTGTCCTCCGTCGTCACCCCGCTGTTCCTCGGCGCCGTCGCGGGCGGCATCGCCTCCGGCCGCGTACCGCCGGGCATCGCCGAGGGGGACACCGTCACCAGCTGGCTCAACCCGACCTCCGCGCTCGGCGGCGTCATCGCTGTCCTGACCTGCGCCCATCTCGCCGCCGTCTATCTGTGCGCGGACGCCGTGCGCGAAGGCGACACCGTCCGCGCCGCCGAGTTCCGCCGCGCGTCCGCCGCCGGCGGACTCGCCTGCGGCGCCGTCGCCCTCGCCGGCATCGCCGTGCTCGACCGGGACGCCCCCGTCCTCTTCCACGGCCTGACCCACCGCGCCCTGCCGCTCGTCGTCATCGGCGCCGTCGCGGGCCTCGCGGACCTGGCGCTGCTGCTGCGCCACCGGTACGTCCTCGCACGGGGCGCGGCCGCGATCGCCGTCGCGGCCATCCTGTGGGCGTGGGGCGTCGCCCAGTACCCCCGCATGCTCGTCCCCTCGACCACCGTCGCGGAGACCGCTTCCCAGACGTCCGTGCTGGTCGCCTGCCTGATCTCCGTCGGCGTCGGCTTCGTGGTGCTCGTACCGTCCCTGTGGCTGCTGTACGCGACGTTCCAGCGCGGCCCCGCGCCCGGCGGTCCGCGCGGGCCGCGTTCCGGTGGCGGCGCCGAGCCCGGCGGCGGCACCGCCTGACCGCGGTGCGAGGGCCGCCCCCGCGCGCCATCGCAAGAGAGCCGCGGCCCCGGGCAGCCCGATCCCCGCCCCGGCCGGTTGACCAGGGGTGAAGGACACTTGCTCGACAGGGACAGGACGGCGGGGGCGCGGCGGTGAGGGCCACAACAGCGGACTTCGAGGAGTTCGTCGCCGCGCGCGGACCGCGGCTGCTGCGTGCCGCCTGGATGCTCACAGGAGACGCGCACCTCGCGGAGGACCTGCTGCAGACCGCGCTCGCGAGGATGTGGCCCAGGTGGCCGCGCAGAGCGGCCCAGAACCCGGAGGCGTACGCGCGCAGGGTGCTCGTCAACATCTTGTCCTCCTGGTGGCAGCGGCGCTGGCGCGGCGAGGTCCCGGACTCCGCCCCCCCGACGTGTTCTCCGCCGTCGACCTGGAGCACACCCTCGCGCGGGTCGTGCACGCCCTGCCGCCCAGGCAGCGCGCCGTCGTCGTCCTGCGGTTCTTCGAGGACCTCAGCGTCGAGGAGACCGCTCAATTACCCGGCTGCCGCCCCGGCACCGTCAAGAGCCGGACGGCCAAGGCCCTGCGGGTGCTGCGCGAGCAGCTCACGGACGAACGGGACCGAGACGGGACCGAGAGGGGGACGCGTCCTGTGCGGGACACCGATGACGTACTCGAACAGCGGCTGCGCGCGCTCCTGAACGGCGCCGCCCCCCCTGCTCACCGCGCCGCCCGACCGGATGCGGCAGATCCGCCGCCGGGTCGCGGCGCGCCGCCGCCGCGTCGCCGTGCGCGGCACC
>NZ_BAABEP010000039.1:47517-63896 GCF_039540215.1 Streptomyces tremellae | reverse complement strand
TCCGTGTTTCTGATCAACTCTTGGACAGCCCACCTCGTGAAAGCGCGAGGCTAACATGACCGCGGTGTCGTGACAGTGAGTACGGGAAGACCGACCCGCCCCGGGAGATCGTGGACAGGCACAGCCGTCCCGGACCGCCGGACCAGCCGTCCCAGGTGGTCCTACATGCATCGACCCCGACGATCGGCTCGCTCTCTACAAGCGGCGGCGCGCGCCCATGGACGTCTACCGGTGCCATGGCCCCATGTGCGGCAGGGCTCAGCCACCTGCGGCCGAGGGGCCGAGAAACCTCGAGTCGTGGGACGGCTTCGCCCGTGTTCCACAGGGAAGTGCGCCGGACCTCGCGGCCGCCGAGCGGTGGGCAGCTGGCAGAGCATCAGAAGTCGCAAGTGTGCAGGCCACGGGACTGGCTCGCAAGCTACATTCAGGATCATGACCTACAAGTTCGGACCGAATGAGCAGTGCCTTAGGCGCTGCCGTGCAGTCGTCCCGCTGTTGCTCGCCGAAGCGGACAAGGTTGTCGGTACCGGGGTGACCGTCGCTGTCCGTGACATGTCGATGATGCCGATGCTGATGGGCTGGTGGCAATTCACCAACCGCACAGCGAAGGCGGTCGTCCGGCTCTACGACGACGGCTTCAGCGTGGAAGCCGCGCCCCTGATGAGGAACCTGATCGGTCATGCGTACGCGATGAACTGGCTCGTCGACAACGGGTGGCCGGCGCTGAGGGCTATCCGCGCGTACTCCGACGAGCACCGCACCAAGCTAGCCAACAACGTCAATGCGACATGGAACTTGCCCGACCCTGTAACGGTTGAGACAGCGCCACTCGAGTTCGCGGATGAGGCCGACGAGAAGCTGCACAAGCGGCTACTCGGCGAGCTGTCGAACTTCGACAACCTCGCCAAGGCGTACGGGACTCCGGAGATATATCCGGTGTACCGGCACCACTCTGCCCTGTCCCACACGACTGCGTACACGGCGAACCCGTTCGTGGTCGAGAAGGACGACATGTTGTACTTCGCGACGGAGCCGCAGGGCGTGGAGGTGATAGTCGAGCGATTGTGGGTCCCGGTCGCACTTCTGCAGGCTGCGAACGCGATCAGCCCTTATATCGAGGGCCACCCGATGAAGAAGACCATTGAGAAGATTATGAACGACCTGGGCCTTCCCGCTGAGATCCTCAACCTGAAGCGGGGCGCTATCCCGGTTGCTGCGGCGCCTCAGTGACATGCAGCGAGAACCTGTCCGCATTAGCGTTTAACAAACGACGCCGACACATCCAAGTGGGTCGTGTCCAGGATTACTGCTACCAGCCCGACCACTAGGAACGGCCGACTATGCCCCATAGCCGTCTTCGGCACGGTGGACATGCTCAGGCCCAGGGTGTGCTACGCCAGGGACCATGGGGCGGTTGTAGTCGAGGGGGATGGTGCTAAAGGTGTCGCTAGGGATGGGGGCGGTGTCGTTGTCAGCGATGATCAGCTGTACCCGGTCGCCGTAGGCGTCTGCGAGTGTCTTGAAGCGGTCGTAGATGCGGTTTCCGCGTTCCTGGTCGTCTGGGTTGTTGCCCAGTGCCTTGCGCGGGGAGTCGATGATCAGCAGAGAGGGGACGAGGACATCAGGGTGGGTGAGCCCGAATTCCAGTAGGGCGAGGCTGTAGGCGATGCTCACGCATGTCGTGATGCCGCCGCCGGAAGCCTGCAGGCTCTCGAAAGGATTGCCGTCGATCACCGGCAGATAGGTCTTCGGGTCGATGACCGCCGTCTGTACCCAAGGCAGGTGCAGCTCGGCGAGCAGGGTGAAGAACTCTTGGCTCAGGTCGTCTACGAGTTGGCCGCGGGCTGCGAGGGCCAGGGTGCGACTCTTGACGTCGGCCTGGACGCGCGTGCGGGTCGCCTTGAGGTCCTTGACCTCTTGGTTGATGGACCGCGCGCGAGCCCAGGCATCACGCAGCTGGGTGACGGCGTCAATGCTCGCTCCGAGCGAGGCTACGCGGGCGCTGGAACTGGCGATTGCATCGAATCGGGGGGCGACGATGTCCCGGGTCTGCAAGTCCAACTCCCGTCGCAGGGTGGTGGTGAGGAAGTCGGCTTGCTGGACGCGGTCGCGCGCAGCTGCAAGAACCTGTGCATCAGCTTCGCGAACAGCCTGTGCGTCCTGGAGCTGCCTCTCAAGGGCCTCCCGGGTCTGCTGGATGGCTGCAGGGTCAACGGACTCGTCCGGGGGATCGTGTTGCAGACAGACAATGCAGTGGTCCTCTCGGACCGGCCGTCCTTCCAGCCGCTGCATGCAGCGAGGGCAGACGATGAAGTCGAATGGAGACAGCTTCTCGATCGCGGACGCGGAGCGCTCCAAGCGCAGGAGATCGAGTTCGACCTGAGCGACGACTGATTCACGGGCTTCGAGCAACTCGCTTGCAGCTTCGACCTCTTGGTTGGCGTCCCTCGCGCCAGCGACGGCCCGACGGAGCTCCTGCCGGAGAACGGCATCTGCCGCGCTGCTCTCCTCCAGCTCTGAGCGCAGATCACTGAGGGTACGTTCGGCGAGGGACAGCATCTCGCGTAGCTGAACGAGTTCCGCACGGAGCGCGTCATCACTTCGTGAATCCGACTCTCGGAGGAAGTTGCTGACGTTGTCGTGCTCAGAGGTCTTCGTTTTCATGTCCGTCAGGAGCTGTGCCGAGCGCTGCTTCAGATCCAAGAGCACGCTGTCAGTCAGTCCGAAGATGATCTCGAACAGGGCTCGGCGCATCCCGTCGAAGTAGGTCTGCTGGTGGCGAACGATCTGGGTGTCGATGTAGATCGCTTCGAGGTAGACGTAGGCGAACAGGGCCTGGAAGGTCACGTTGGCCTTGGCAGCTTTGCCTTCCCGACGCACGGGAATTGACGCACGAGGGAACCTCAAGGCGCTCAGCAGCCGGTCGGACAGGGTTGTCTGACCGGCCTCGGCGCGGATGATGAAACTTTCGCGGAGTTCCAGTGTGACGGGGTCGAGCACGTCCACCTGGTTGCTGCCAGCTTCGCCGATCAGCCTCCGGAGCGCCAGGTGTTCGTCGCCGACGAGGACCTCCGCACACACCGAGTGGACATGATCGCGCACGGCCGGCGTGAGGATGGCGTCACCGCCGACAGCATGCTTGAGCAGCATGAGAAGGCTGGACTTGCCGCTGCCGCTCGGTCCGCTGATCACGGTGGCCGGCTGGTCAAACCGGTACGTCTGCTCCGCGTCTGCGGTGGTGAGAGTTAGGGCGAGGAACTTCAGGTTGACCGCCATCAGATTTCCGTCCGCCAGGGCCTGTCCACCGCGTCGGGCAGGCGCTCATAGATGAGGTTCTTCAGGGCTGACCCCGACTTGTCGAAGTGCTTCTTCAAGAGCGCCGTGCGTTGCGAGACGAGCACCCAGTCAGGTGTCTCGGACAGAGCCGCCGCAGCCTCAGCACCTCTGGCTGTAACGCGGAACTCAGTCTGGTCGCCACCCGTGTACGTGATGAGGTCACGGGCCGCCAAGGAGCCGAGGATGCTGTAGTAGCGCTGGTCCCAAGGCCCGTACTTGTAGCGGGTCATGCGACTCTCGACGGCCCGTCGCTCGGCGGCTGTGGGCTCGGTGCCGCGGGGCCAGCCGGAGCCGTTCTCGTCAAGAAGTCGCTCCAGCATCGCCGGATAGCGAAGTAGGAAGTCAAGTTTGGCCAGTTTGGTGAGTCCCGCAAGGCCCGTGCGTGCCGTGGTGAAGCGTCCGATCAGCAGCAGGACTCTCGCCTCGTGGTAATGAGCCTCACGGCGCTCCTCGCTACGAGCTTGCACCTTGATGCGCGTCTCGGAAGCCAAACGCTCAGAGGCGTTGCTCACGATGCCTCCTCGCCGGAGATCGTGAAGACTTCGGAGAAGTAGTAGTCGCAGTCGTCGCACAGCTGATACGCCAGGCCACGAAGGTGCTTGCCGTTGATCTTGAACGGCAGGGTCACCGACATCGCTTCAGGCGTCAGTCGCTGCCTCAAGAGCCGGTTCATGCGCGCCCCGTACGGCTTGCCCTCCGCCGTCTCGCTCTGGGCGTCCGCACGGCAGTCGAAGGCGGTGTCCAAGACTTCCAAGCGCATATTGGCGAGGTCGGAACTGTCTCCTGGCAATCCCGACTGGTGCTGTTTCCAGGCGACGTACCAGGCCGAGCGCAAACTCTCCGCGTGCACGATTTCATCATCGGGAACCTGCCCCTGCACCAGCTTCTTGCGGAGATTCACTCCTCCGGGAGCGACCATGGGGAGTCGACCAGGAGCGAAGGTCGGAACTGTGAGTTCGCGGTAGACGAACTGCTCGCGCACGGTGCGGGCGTACAGCGTCCGGCGAGCGATGCGCTGCTGCATCTGCACGTTCTGGAGGACCCTGCTCGGCGTCACGATGTACTCGGCCAACTGGCCACGCTCACCCTCGCCGCGGTTGGCCTGCTCGATGCGCTCGACGATCTGGCGATAGGTGGCTTCGTCGTCCACGTGATCCAGCTCCAGAGCCAGGATGGCCGGCCGAAGGAGCTGCTGCAGGTTGTGGTCGGTGATGAACTTGGACGAAGGCACGCTCTTGTAGTCGATGTGCAGCACGGCCAGGAACCGTTTGATGGTGGCGACGAAGCCGTCGGGTATGGCGATGTCAGCCATCGCCTTGGTCTCCGGCACTTCGGGGATGTGCGGGTACGGTTGCTTCCAACGAATCTTCAGGAAGTACCGCGCGATGGTCGTTGCCATCGCGTCGACGTCCGCAGTGACCTCTGGGTCTGGACCGCACATTCTCGCGAGTACAGCGGCATTTCCCTTGCCGGTGTTCAAGGCGCCGTTCGTGGTGAGGCGCAAGCGAACGTTGTCTGCGCAACCGCACGCGCGCCAGCTATTGAACAGGTGTGCCAGGCCCCCGTCCTTGCACAGATCGCCGATATTCCACAGGGTCCGGTGGTACTGGCGGTGCTTCACCGATACCAGCTCGACGGCGCCGTCCTTGAAGGCGATGGCGAAGTCCTCGTGCCACTCGCAGACGACGTACTCGATCTCGTCCCGTGTAAGCATGGCCAAGCACGCCTGAGCCGCCACTTCGGCTTGGTACCGATACAGCCGTGAGGTGTCGGTTCCTGCGTCCTCCCCGGGCGCCCGCTGAAAGATCGGATGCACGAAGTCGTCAGCGTCATCCGCTGCGTCCACTGCCACGTCGACCACAGCCACCCCCAAGCCGTACGCGCACCGCGAGCCCCGAGGGGTCGGTGAGCCGAAGATCCCTAGGCGTATCACAGTCCGCATGCGTAACGTAACCGAGTGATCGCATAATTCTGGAACGATCAGACAGTTCCGTCCGCACCAAGGACGACTGGCTCAGGACGGGCCACACGTGCGGGTTATGTCGGAGCGCGTTCCTTCCGTCGGAGAGTGACCGCAGCAGCTCGTAGCCCATCATGCTGGTGTGAAGCGGGAGGGGGAGGCGACTCTTCGCCTCCCTCGTCTCGCCGCCTTGTTTCCCATCACCGGGGCTACGTAGCGAGCGTCGGTGCTTGATCGGCAAACTTGAGGATTTCTGTCGCCTCGCGTAGAAAGTCGGATCCGCGTGGGGTGGGGGCGAGAGGCATGGAGCTGCGGTCGATGACCCGGAAGCCTGCCGTTCTTTCGATGTAGGCGAGCCGCTGTCGCAGAGCACTGTCACGGCCGTCGTAGATGTCTCGTGCCGCGGCAGCGAAGCTGGTGTAGCCCGGGATTTGAACGATGACTCGCAGGCGGTCCAGCGCCGCCCTGCACAAGGTCACGGCTCGGATGGCCGGGGAGGGCGTCCAAGGGAGGACGAGGTGGCCGATAGCGTTGTATTGGGCACCGGGGCGGCGGATCGGAATGCCCCACCCCCTGGCCAACTTGGTGAGGTGATAGTGGGTGACGCCACGTTCACGAGCGAGATTGGCCATGTCGCGTTGCCGTTCGATGTACTCGTGATGCAGCCACTCGCGGGTGATGTCGGGGCGCTGGGGGAGACGGCCGGGTCGGGGGCGGAGCGGGACCCCGTCTCGCTGCAAAAGCCGGCGCACCGTCTCGGGACTGCAGGATGCCAGGTTGGCGATGTGCGTGATCTCCATGAGCTTGTTCTCGTATAGGTAACGCAGTTCGGCCGGGGCCAGAACTCCTTCGCGGATCTTGACCTTCGTCACCATGCGCTTGGTGTGGTGCCTGCCGATTACGTGGCTGGGTGTGGTCGTGCTGATCTCTGTAAGGTCGCAGTAGAGCCGGATGTGCTCCGAGGTCAGGCGAAGAGCGTCGGCGGCTTCGTGAACGGAGCCGACCGCGCCGAGGAGATTGCGAAATTCGCTCTTCACGATGCTCGCAGGGGAGATGCCGGGCCATGACACGTCGGTCACCCAGGCTTCGGGAGGTTCCCAGGTGACGGGTTCGCTGATCTTGTGTTGCTCGAGGTTGGTCTCAGCCTGTTGACGCAGGAATGCGCGGAGAGCGAGGGGTGCTCGGAACCGGAACTCCGTGCAGTGCCATGCGAATCGGAATGAGGCGTCAGGGGGTGGGGGATGGGCTTCGCCGGTCAGGAGCGTCAGCAGGTACCAGCGTAGGAGGGAGACGCGGTGCTGTCGGCCGGTGCTCCAGCCCTGCTGAGCGCATAGCCGTGCGTATGCGTTGAGGTCGAGGGTGACGGAGCTGTTGGTGAAGGTGGCTCGTCGTCTGGCGTAGTCGATCGGGGAACCGTGCTCGTCCAGAGCGCGGGCGAGCTGGGCCAGCGCGGAGGCCAGCGGAGTCAGATCGTGATTGAGGTAGAGGCGTCGTTCGACGCTGTCGCGGTCGCTGTTGATTTCGTGGTTGCCCAGGAGCGGGCCGACACGTTCGAAGTTCAGTTGCGGTGGCCCACCAGGAAGAAGGAGAAAGCTGCTGCAGCCACGTCGGAACGTGCCGGCGCGGGGGTCGTACTCGTCCTTCGGTCGCGGGAGCAGGCGCATGGTCCACCCTGGCCAGAGCATCGCGGGCGTCATTGCCGCCCGATGGGTGATGGAAGCAGCCGTGAGTTCGGGCCAGCATGGTTGCGGGCTGGCGCTGCCGTAGCGGAGCCGGGCGTGCAGTGTGGCGTCGGGATCGAGCTTGGTCAGCACGCGCTCCACGAGTTCGGGGCCGCTCCAGGTCCACCGGTCGGCCATCGCGCCCATGTTGTTCTTCTGCCTCTTCAGCAGCGAACGATCGGCCTCGAGAACCCATTCGAAGAGTGCCTCGTGGTCCGCGTGGCCGGGGTGGAGAGCGATGCGGGCCAGCGCGGTGCCGATGGCGGCATTGTGGGCGTCGTGCCCGACGTCCTCGGTGGTCAGCTGTGGCAGAACCCCGCCGCACTCGGCCAGCACAGTGTGTACGGCTTCCGGCGCCCGGTCAGCGACCGTGTGCAGACCCCGAAGAATGCGCCAGGCCAGGGCATAGAGCCGCTTGAACTCGGCCAAGGCTGCCGGCCGTGAGGATGCCTCGGCGGCCAGCAGGGTGGTGATGTGCCGCTGAGCGGCCAGAATCAGTCCGGCGGCGGGCAGCGGGGTGACCGGTGCCTGCGTGAGGTCGGCCCCGCAGGCAGCCCTGAAGCCGACGTTGCTGCCGTCGCGCGTGCAGGCACCCGTTTCCCGGGGACCGAGCCGCCTCGCCTTCCACGGGTTCGGAGCCCGCTGGCAGTCGGGGCAGAAGTCCAATAGCAGGGTTCGGTGCGTGGTGCAGGCGAAGGCCCACGGAAGCCGCCAGAAGACCGGGCCTCGACCGGCGTTCTCGCCCAGGCACGCAGGGCAGTAGCGCGCGCGGCTCCCGCTGAATCTCCAGGCCGGAGGCCTGGACAGTTTGCGCCGGTCGGGCAGGATCGCCACCGCCAGCCCGTCGTAGGGTTCGAGCGTCATGCCGGTGAGCACATGCCGGCCGACACCGGTGGCTCGCTCAAGCGCGGCGATCTCGGCCGGCGTGAGTCGTAACGCCAGGTGTGACGTGCGAGAGCCGGCCAGCCCAACGGCTGTGAGGAAGGTGTTGTTGGTGACCCGAAGGCGCCGGGCATAGGCGCCGATCCAGCTCTCGAGTGCCTCGCCGGGCAGCGGCGCCACCGCGATGGGAATGCGATCGGGAGTCCAGAGCGTCACGCGGACCTCTTCTGAAGCGGTGGATGCGAGGCCGGTCGGGTCGTTAAGAGCCCGGCCTTGATCGCGGCTTCGAGTTCCTGGCGGGCGCCCTCCGCCGCGGCGTCGTTCTTGACCTGGTCCATCAGACCCTCGTGTAGGCGCTCATGGCCGCGACGGATCGCCCGAAGGCAGCCCCGGTTGATCAGTGACATCAGTGAGGCGAAATGGCCGGTCGAGCGCGCGTAGAGGTAGTCCGAGAGCTCCTCCGCCAGCATCCCGGGGAACTTCTCGGCCAGGACCAGCTGTCGTTCGATCGTCTTCAGCAGTGTCCGCCACTCCAAACGGCCTTCCTCACTCTCGACCTCGAAAGGACGCAGGGTCAGCGGGGTGGTGCGGCGCCCGAACTGGGCGAGGAGAGTCTCCTCGCGCGTGAAGCCCTCCCGGAGGATGCCACGCTGCTGGACCCCGACGCCCACGTAGATCAGCGTGACGGGGAAGACGTTCGAGAGGTACTTCAGCTGGTTGGCCATCCGCGCCGCATTGCTCTTCGAACCGGCAAGGAAGTGCACATCGTCGACGATGATCGCGGTCGTCTTCATGCTCAGCACCGCGTCTACGGCCCGCTCGGCCAGGGTGTCGGCGTCCCCAGTGACCGGCAGACCGTAGAAGCGGCAGATCGAGGCGTTCAGCCCGCGGATCTGCGTATTGCCGCTCAGCGCGATGTAGATGACCGGGACCCTGCGGTCCCCTGCGGGAGTGGTTTCCCCGCGCAGGGTGACCAGCTTGCGGTAGAGGTGGCGGCCGTAGGCCCGCACCGCCGTACTCTTCCCGAGTCCCGGGTAGGCGTCCACCAGTGCGGCCGGCTTGGTCTTGTCCCCGTCATGCCGGTTCGACTCGACGATCTCCGCCAAGTCCTCGTGCAAGGCGATGAGCTGAGGTGTATGGATGGGGCCGATGTTGGCGTGCCAGACCTCACGGGCGTCGTTGTGGATCAACAACTCTCGCGGCGACAGCTGGGCCAGATCTGCCCGGGTGAGATGCCCCGGCTGGACGCGCTCAGGGCGGTTGACCTCCTGTAACCAGCCCGCAAGGCGGGTGGGCGAGTACTGGAGGTCATCGCCCTCGAACGGCTCAATGCCGTCCCCCGCGTTCAACGGCTTTCCCAGACATCGGAGTAGTAATCGTCCTCGCCGACCGGGATGACAGCCTCATCTCCAGGGAAGTCAGCCTCGCACTCCTCGTCCTCATCGTCGTCCCCGCCGAGATCGTCTCCCGCGGCCCCCACGACGTGGAGGTCCGTTCCGCCGGGGCTTTCAACACCACCGTCCCTCGGCGTACTCAAGGCAGCCAGGCGCCGGACCGACGGCAGCGACGCAACCTCGTCCTCTTCGTCCTGTGGCGCGTCGTCGCCCACCAGCCGCAGTCTCTCCTGTGAGAGCCGAACCGCCATGCGCCGCTCGACCCGGTCTGCGGTCATCCCCGCACCCCATCGCTCCAGCAGCTCGACGAGCGCCCGCTTGGTGTCCGGGAACCGGTGCGTCGTGGCTGCGAGCCGGCGTGCGTAGACCAGGGCCTCACGGCTGACCGGGCCATTGAGTGCGGACGCGTGTTCCCAGTCGAGCGTGTGCCACCGTCGGGTCGCAGGGTCCTGGAAGTAGGCCTTGGTGATGTCGCCGCGGTCCACGGCGATCGGCCACTTGCCCGCATTCACCCCGCGATACGGACTGATCTGGTTGCGGTAGCCGTTGAGTCCGTCCCCGTTATAACGCAGGCCCTCGAGCTCCACTCCGTAGTGCTGGATGGTCGTGCGCTCCTCCTCCAGAAACTCCAAGGCCAGATGGGGCCGGGCCGGGATGCGTAGCGGGCCGGCCCGGGTGACGCCGTGCCCGAACATCTCGAGCGGGCTCAGTTTCAGGCCCGGGACCTCCGGGACACAGAGCCCTCGGTGGTGGCGACGGTGATAGATCCTCGTGATCCACTCGCGGATGATCGCCTCGAGCTCGTCGAGGAAGAAGAACGCTTCCTGTTCGACCTTCTCGCCGCGACTGTGCACGTCTGAGCCCTTGTATCCCGGCAGCGCCGCCAGCAGTCCCTGATTGAGGGTCTTGAACCAGCGTTCCACCGGCTTGTCGGTCGGTGTCTTCGGGCGGGCCGGCTGTAGCGAGATGTCCAGCTTCGCGCAGACGCTCTGGATATGGTTCGACAGGTAGATCTTTCCGTGGTCGAAGATGATCGTCTCCGCCGCGACCGTGGGCAGGAGAGGCTGCCCATCCCGGTCGACGAGTTTTTCCGCGTCCACCACCACCGTGGACGGCACCCCGCAGTACGGAAGCGGCTCGCCTCCGTCCGCGGGCGCTTCCCGCGGACGGACCGTCTCGAACAGCACCCCTGCCACGTCCACCGACTTCGTCGATACCGGCGTCAGCCGTAGCCCGGTGATGCACCGGCTGTAGAGGTCCATCGCGACGGTGAGCTCGCACCGCACCCACCGGCACGTCACCGGCTCCATCGCGAAGACGTCCAGGCTGTTGGTGTCCAGCACCACGTACTCGCCGGGCCGGGTGGCCCGCAGCCTGCCATAAGTTCCCTGCGGGGCGCTCGCAATCGACCGCTTGCCCTTGGTGCTGCCCTCGAAGGCGTTCGTGCCCTTGGACAGCTCTCGCAGAACCTCGTATCCCGTCGTGCGAGCTGGCAGCGGGACCGTGCCGGGCCTGTATTCCTTGGCCAGACGTTCCTCGATCTCTATCAGGATCAGATTCCGGACCGGCCGACTCGACTTGACCCGCCCCTCCAGCACCGACCGGGCCATCTCCACCCAGCGGGTATCCACCCGGTCCACCACATTGCGCACTGGACGCTCTTTGACCAGACCGGCCGGACCGGACCTCTTCAGGGCTGCTACCCATCGGCGCAGCGTGCTGGCCCCGACGGCGAGTTCGGCAGCCTTGGCCGCATAGCGATGCAGCATGGGGACTCCGGGCGCGTAGTCAGCACGAGGCTCGCCTTCCAACGCGAGATCCACGTGGCCCAGCTGGTAACCAGTGAGGACCTCCTGAACATGTCGGACCCGCCTCGTCAGCGCGTCGTCCTCGGTCTCCGCGAGGCCGCTTAGCACCGCCGCGACCGCTGGCTCCTCATCCGGTGCCGACACCAAGACCTCGGTGGTGGGATGCGACAGCAACACAGAGATGTCGACCTGCCGCCACCGCGGCACCCCAGCAACCGCAGCCTGCTCGAGAAGAACCCGACGGCCCTCGATTTCGGCGACCGTGAACTGCTCACCATCGAACCTGATCGGCAGTCCTGGCCGCAACGCCGTCGTCCATGCGCTCACGCGCACCTCCGCAGCACTGATTCACCCGAGAGCGGGCGGGACAGATCTGTGGTCAGCCGACCGGACCACAACAGTGCCATCAGGGGTGGCCGGGCCTCGTGAACTGGACGGTCACCGGCCAGCCGCCGTTCGGCGACGGCCATCAGATCGCCATCTGTGACCTGCTGCCAGGCCTCCTCGACCTCAGATTCAGGCACGATGCCGGGTCGGCGGTAGGCAGCAAGGAACCGTACGTTTTCCAGCAGAACCCGGTCTGCCCCGGACCAGATCTCGTACTCCCAGCCGTGCCGCTCGACCAGCTTGCCCGGCCATTCCAGGGCTTCCGCGATCTTCGGATCCTGCAGACGGACAGCAGGTTTGACATTGACCACCCGCACCGTTCCCGAGCCCTTGACGAGCAGGAAGTCGGGCACATGATGCCGCACCCGGTCTCCGATCCGGACCACCAACCGGCACGGCTGGGCAAAGATCCCGCGAACCGCCGGATCGAAGTCCGCCAGCAGCAGACGGGCCAACTCCAAGCGGCTCTCATAGACCACATGGCCACCCGTTGTCGCCGACGAGTAGCTTCCCGAGTAGTGAGCCTGTCCGTATACCGACCTGACCTGCCGCCACGGCACAGATCCTGCGAAGTCAGTCAGCCGGAGCTCTGATAAGGGCACTTCACGAATCGATCCGTCTTCGTACCGGATCGATGCCGCGGGCGCCCCACGTTCCCTGCGAACCTTGCTCGTGCTCCGTATCGCCACACCTGGACGGTACGGAGCACCTTCGCAGCCCAAGCTCGGAAGACCGCAAGAATCCAACAACTGACAACTACTGAACGTCACCGATGCTCATGATCACCCGAATTTGCTCGGGCAGTGCTCATGATCCGCCGACAGTGCTCACGAAACTGCGGATCCTAGACCTGGCCGCAGCCGCGCCGACTTCAGCGCCATGTGCAGCAGCAGCCGGTCCTCGCCGTCCGCGAGGTCGAGCCCGGTGAGGTGCTCGATCCGGGAGAGCCGGTAGTACAGGGTCTGCCGGTGGATGCCGAGGGCCGCGGCCGTGCGGCCCGCCTGGCCCGCGTGGTCCAGGAACGACTCCGCCGTGCGGGCCAGGTCCGTGTGGGCCGGGCCGAGCAGCGGCGCGACGGCCGGGTCTGGCTCAGGCGGCAGCCGGGTCAGCAGCCGGTAGGGACCGATGCCCGTCCACTCCGCGACCGGCCCGAGCCCCGGCCGTGCCACGGCGGCGCGCGCCGCGCCGACCGCCTCGTGCCACGCCTCGGGCAGCTCGGCGAGGCCGCGCCGCGGCGCCGCCACGCCCGCCGTCGCTCCGGCACCGCCCGCCGCGCGCGCCGAGGCGCGCAGCCGGTCGAGCGCAGTGCGCACCGCGGGCAGCCCGTCCGCCGACCTGAGCCGTACGAGCAGGGCGAGCGCCGGCGTCGCGCGCACCGGCTCGGCCTCGGGCGCAGGCACCCCGGCGGGGCGGCCGTCCCGCCCCGGCGCGGCCAGCGTGCACAGGGCCGCCGTGCCCGGCACCGCCCGCACCGGCGGCTCCTCGCCGCCCCACGGCACGACGCCCGCCACCACGTGCAGGCCCTCCGCGCTCGGTCCCACGGCCGTGCGCAGCGCGCCCAGCGCCATGTCGCGCTCCCAGCCGTGCGCCGCGGTGAGCACCGCGCGCAACTCGCGCGCCAGGTCCGCGTCGGCCTTGACGTCCTCCGCGAGCAGGTCGCCGATCCTCGCCGTCACCTCCATGGCCGCGTCCAGCCGGGCGGGAGCAGGGCCCGCGGCCGAGTCGTCCAGCAGCCACACGTAGCCGAGCACCATCCCGCGGTGGCGCACCGGCAGGCAGATCCGGCCGCGGAAGACGCCCGCGTCCGGCGAGGCGGGGATGCGGACGGGGCCCGTGGCCCGGGTGATGCCGAACGCCTCGAACCAGGCGCGCACCGTGGGGGACGACTTCCTGGTGAGGATCGAGCGGGTCCTGACCGGGTCCATCGCCAGGTCGTCGTCGCTGTCGTGGGCGCCGAAGGCGATCAGCCCGAAGTCGCGGTTCTCCAGGGTGGCGGGCACGCCGGCCAGCGCGGAGATCTCGTCCACGAGCTCCTGGTAGTCGCCCTTCACGTCCGTACGCCCCTCATACCGGCCATTCTCGCACCGGTTCAGACACGTGTCTGAGATCGGGGCCACGGATGCGTGACAGCTGTCGATGGCAGAGGATCGGACCGCTCCATAGCGTGCGAAGTGGCCGGGGAGTCCCGCGGCCCGCTCGATCTCTCATGGAGGTGCCCCGTGCTGGGTCCCGTGATCCTCGCCGCGTCGCGGAGCGACGCCCTGCGCCGCACCCTCTCGGCCGCGCCCCTGACCAGGCCCGTCGTCAAGCGCTTCATCGCGGGCGAGACGATCGAGGCGACCGCGCCCGCCATCGAGGACATGGCGGGCCAGGGCCTCGACGTCACCCTCGACGTGCTCGGCGAGGACGTCACCGACCCGGCGGAGGCGACCCGTTCGCGCGACGCCTACCTGCGGCTGATCGAGGTGCTCGGCCCGCTCCAGCTGGGCGAGCGCGCCGAGATGTCCGTGAAGCTCTCCTGCATGGGCCAGGCGCTCGCCGGCGGCCACGACATCGCGCTCGCCAACGTCACCGCCATCGTCGAGGCGGCCGCCGCCATCGGCACCACGGTCACCCTGGACGCCGAGGACCACACCACCATCGACTCGACGCTCGCCATCCACACCGCGCTGCGCGAGCGCTTCCCCCGCACGGGC
Source organism: Streptomyces tremellae (assembly GCF_039540215.1). Classification (NCBI taxonomy): domain Bacteria; kingdom Bacillati; phylum Actinomycetota; class Actinomycetes; order Kitasatosporales; family Streptomycetaceae; genus Streptomyces; species Streptomyces tremellae. Next base: position 49,712 of record NZ_BAABEP010000039.1, on the reverse strand, counting down.
GCCGTCGTCCAGTCGTACCTCTTCCGCACCGAGGACGACTGCCGGGCGCTCGCCGCCGCGGGCAGCCGGGTGCGCCTGGTGAAGGGCGCGTACAAGGAGCCCGCGTCCGTCGCCCACCAGGACAAGGCCGAGGTCGACAAGGCGTACGTGCGCTGCCTGCGCATCCTCATGGAGGGCGACGGCTACCCGATGGTCGGCTCGCACGACCCGCGGATCATCGCCATCGCGCAGGACCTGGCACAGCGCGCGGGCCGCAAGCTCACCGACTACGAGTTCCAGATGCTCTACGGCATCCGCTCCGCCGAGCAGCACCGGCTGGCCGCCGAGGGCCACCGCATGCGCGTGTACGTGGCGTACGGCACCGACTGGTACGGCTACTTCATGCGGCGCCTCGCCGAGCGTCCCGCCAACCTCGCCTTCTTCCTCCGCTCGCTGGCCGGCCGCGGCTGACCGCCGCACCTCCGCCCACGGACGACACCCCCCGACCCGATTGGAGTGACGGCTGACATGGACGCCGTGACCAAGGTCCCCGCCCCGGTGAACGAGCCGGTGCACGGCTACGCGCCCGGCTCCCCCGAGCGCGCGCGGCTCGAACAGAAGCTCAAGGAGCTGGCCGGGCACCCCCGCGACCTGCCCATGACCATCGGCGGCGCCAAGCGGATGGGCGGCGGCGAGCGCTTCGACGTCGTCCAGCCGCACCACCACAAGGCCGTGCTCGGCACCTTCGCCGCCGCCACCCGCGAGGACGCCCAGGACGCCGTGGACGCGGCGCTCGCCGCCGCGCCCGCCTGGCGCGCCATGTCCTTCGACGACCGGGCCGCGATCATCCTGCGCGCCGCCGAGCTGCTGTCCGGGCCGTGGCGCGAGACCATCGCAGCCGCGACCATGCTCGGCCAGGGCAAGACCGCCCAGCAGGCCGAGATCGACGCGCCCTGCGAGCTGATCGACTTCTGGCGCTTCAACGTCAGCTACGCCCGCGACCTGCTCGCCGAGCAGCCGCCCGCCAACTCGCCCGGCGTCTGGAACCGCCTCGACCACCGCCCACTGGAGGGCTTCGTCTACGCGATCACGCCGTTCAACTTCTCCGCGATCGCCGGCAACCTCCCCACCGCGCCCGCCCTGATGGGCAACGTCGTCGTGTGGAAGCCGTCGCCCACGCAGACGCTCGCCGCGGTCCTGCTGATGGAGCTGCTTGAGGAGGCGGGCCTGCCCGCCGGCGTCATCAACCTGGTGACGGGCGACGGCGTCGCCGTCTCCGACGTTGCCCTGACCCACCGCGACCTGGCGGGCATCCACTTCACCGGCTCGACCAGGACCTTCCAGCACCTGTGGCGCACGGTCGGCGAGAACATCGAGAAGTACCGCACCTACCCGCGGATCGTCGGCGAGACCGGCGGCAAGGACTTCGTCGTCGCCCACCCGAGCGCCGACCGCGCCGTGCTGAAGACCGCGCTGACCCGCGGCGCCTTCGAGTACCAGGGCCAGAAGTGCTCGGCCACCTCCCGCGCGTACATCCCGGCCTCGATCTGGAACGACGGCTTCAAGGAGGAGTTCGCCGCCGAGGTCGACGCCATCGCCATGGGCGACGTCACCGACCTGTCGAACTTCATCGGGGCCGTGATCGACGAGCGCGCCTTCGCCAAGAACAAGGCCGCCATCGACCGCGCCGCAGCCGACCCGGCCTGCACGATCGTCGCGGGCGGCACGTACGACGACTCGGTCGGCTACTTCGTGCGGCCCACCGTGATCGAGTGCGCCGACCCGGAGAACGAGGTCTTCACCACCGAGTACTTCGGGCCGATCCTCGCCGTCTACGTCTACGCCGACGCCGACTACGACGCCGTGCTCGACCAGATGGAGTCCGTCGCGGACTACGCGCTCACCGGCTCGTTCATCTCCCGCGACCGGGCCGCCACCGCCGCCGCGATGGAGAAGCTGCGCTACGCCGCGGGCAACTTCTACATCAACGACAAGTCGACGGGCGCGGTCGTCGGCCAGCAGCCGTTCGGCGGCGCGCGGGCCTCCGGCACCAACGACAAGGCGGGCGCCCCGCAGAACCTGATGCGCTGGACGCAGACCCGCGCCATCAAGGAGGCGCTGGTCCCGCCGACCGACTACCGCTACCCGCACATGGGCTGACGGCCATGGCGGCGCGGGGCGGCCCCGCACCCGGGAGGGGGTGCGGGGCCGCCCGC
>NZ_BAABEP010000039.1:0-47421 GCF_039540215.1 Streptomyces tremellae | reverse complement strand
CCCGGCCGTATCCGCCCGCGCCGTATCCGCCCGCGCCGTATCCGCCCGCGCCGTATCCGCCCGCGCCGTATCCGTATCCGCCCGTGCCGGGGACGCGGCTCAGGACACCCGGTGCCAGCGCGCCATGCCGAAGCAGTGCAGGCCGAACAGGGCGAGCCCGAGGGCGACGAGGCCGAGCAGCCACACCCCGGCGGGCGCGGCGGCGAAGGAGCGCAGCGTGTCGTCGAAGCCCTTGGCGCGGTCGGGGTCGTAGGCCGCGGCCGCCTCCAGCGCGAAGGCGCCGGCCGCCGCCACGGTCAGCCCGCGCGCCGCGCCGCCCGCCACCCCGGTCACGTCGACACAGACACGGGCCGCCCTGGACATCCGCGCGGGCCGCAGCTGCCTGCGGAAGCGCCGCAGCACCGCGAGCACCGCCATCCAGACGCCGGTCACCACGACGGCCGCGGCCAGCACCCCCACGATCCACCGCCCGCCCGGCACTCCGAGCGCCCGCGCCGTCACATCGCGGGACTGCGCGTCGCTCGCGCCGCTCCCGCTGCCGCGATCACCGAGCGCGAAGGCCAGCACGGAGTACGCGGCGAAGCCGTAGAACACGCAGCGCAGCGCGGACAGCAGCCGCAGCCGCACCGTGCGCCCGTCCACCGTCGCCGCGCCTGCCACCGCTTCCGACAGCCGCCACAGCGCCATTCCGGCCAGCCCGACGCCCACCGCCCACAGCAGCACCGCGCCGAACGGGGTGCCCGCGAGCTCCGCGAGCGCGCCGCCCCTGTCCGCCTGCTGCCCGCCGTGCCCGCCGTCGCCCGCGATCCGCAGCGCGAGCACCCCGATCAGCACGTAGATCGCCCCGCAGGCGGTGAAGCCCCAGCGGGCCGCCACCTCCATGGCCGGGCTGTCCGCCGCCCGCCGCGCCCCGTCGCCGCCGAGACGCCTCGCGCGGCGCCCGCCGAGCCGCCCGAACCGTCTGAGCCCCGCCGTCCATGCGCTCATGGCCACCCCTCCCGCGCGTTCTGCTGCCCCCGCGGGCCGCGCGGAAACGGCGGCCGCGGACGGCCCACGGCCGCGCCCGCGGGTTCCCCCGCCGCCCGCGCGGGAGCGTCCGTACCACCTGGAGGGTGCCGTCCGTCTCAGATAGTAGGAAGTCCGAGTAATGATGCAGACAGCGCGTACGGGCTCCCTTAGCGTGGAGAGTGCCGGACGTTGACGCTCCATCGAGCGGCGGCGGACGCGGACAGCCCCAGAGGCAGGCCACCCCTGCGGGGCGGGTCCCCCGCCCCTGGTTCCGGTCACCCCTCCGTGCGCCGCGCGCGCCCCGCCGCCGCGCGGCTCCAGCTGGCAGAAGGAGTCGATCCCCATGGCAGAGACGATCGTCCGCCGCACCCGGGTCCGCCACACCCCCCGCACGAGCGAGTCCGACCGCAGGAACGCGGCCGCCGCCCTCCAGCGCGCCCTCGACCGCAGGGACAACGGCGGGTCCACCGGCCACTGAGCCCCCGCGGGGGACCGGCCTCCCGTCCGTCATGTGGACGCCCGATGTCATCCTCTGGGACGCGCGCTAGGCTGCGGACATGTCTCGCAGCATCGATCTCGCAGTGATCCCCGGTGACGGCATCGGCAAGGAAGTCGTGGCCCAGGGCCTCAAGGTCCTGGAAGCCGTCCTGCCGCAGGACGTGAAGCTGGAGACCAAGCACTACGACCTCGGCGCGGGCCGCTGGCACCGCACCGGGGAGACCCTCCCCGACGAGGAACTCGAAGCGCTCAAGGCCCACGACGCCATCCTGCTCGGCGCCATCGGCGACCCGTCCGTCCCCTCGGGCGTGCTGGAGCGCGGGCTGCTGCTCAAGCTGCGCTTCGCCTTCGACCACTATGTGAACCTGCGCCCCTCGCGCCTCTTCCCGAACACCTCGTCGCCGCTCGCGGGAGACCCGTCGATCGACTTCGTCGTCGTGCGTGAGGGCACCGAGGGCCCGTACACCGGCAACGGCGGCTCGCTGCGCACCGGCACCCCCGCCGAGGTGGCCACCGAGGTCAGCCTCAACACCGCGTACGGCGTGGAGCGGGTCGTGCGCGACGCGTACGAGCGGGCCGACGCCCGCCCCCGCAAGAAGCTGACGCTGGTCCACAAGAACAACGTCCTCGTCTACGCGGGACACATGTGGAAGAACATCTTCGACCGCGTGGGCCGGGAGTACCCCGAGGTCACCACGGACTACCTGCACGTCGACGCCGCGACGATCTTCCTGGTCACCCAGCCCGAGCGGTTCGACGTGATCGTCACCGACAACCTCTTCGGCGACATCCTGACCGACCTCGCCGCCGCGGTCTCCGGCGGCATCGGCATCGCCGCGTCGGCGAACATCAACCCGGACGGCACCTTCCCGTCCATGTTCGAGCCGGTCCACGGCTCCGCGCCGGACATCGCGGGCCAGGGCAAGGCCGACCCCACGGCGACCGTGCTCTCGGTCGTCCTGCTCCTGCGCCACCTCGGCTTCGACGCCGAGGCCACCGCCGTCGAGGAGGCCGTCGCGGCCGACCTCACCGAGCGCGACGGGACCCCCCGCACCACCGACGAGATCGGCGACGCGCTCGCGGTACGCGTAGCGGGCTGACCCGACGGAAACACCACAGCCGCCGGGTGCACACCGCGCCCGGCGGCTGCCGCATGCCGCCACCGGGCGCACCACCCCCAGTGGCCGTACTCACCCTCCTCCCGCTCTCCGGCTGCCCCCGCACGCGTGATAATCGTGCTGCGACCGCTGTTCCCGGGGATACTCGGACGTCCTCGTAGTCGTGGGCGGCCAGGGGTGTGACGCGGTCCGCCACACACAACCGGTGAAGGACGATTACTGATGACCACGCCCACGATCGAGCTCAAGCCCTCGTCGAACCTGGTTCCCGCCGCCGAGCGCGAGCGCATCCTGGCCAACCCCGGTTTCGGCCGCCACTTCACCGACCACATGGTGACGATCAGCTGGACGGAGGGCCGCGGCTGGCACGACGCCCAGCTGGTGCCGTACGCCCCGCTGTCCATCGACCCCGCCAACATGACGCTGCACTACGCGCAGACGATCTTCGAGGGGCTCAAGGCGTACCGGCAGGCCGACGGCTCCGTCGCCACCTTCAGGCCCGAGGCCAACGCCCGCCGCTTCCAGCGCTCCGCCCGCCGCATGGCCATGCCCGAGCTGCCCGAGGAGCTGTTCGTCGCCGCATGCGACGCCCTGGTCAGGCAGGACGTCGACTGGGTCCCCGCGAGCGGCGAGGAGAGCCTCTACCTGCGGCCCTTCATGTTCGCCACCGAGGTCGGCGTCGGCGTGCACCCGGCCAACGAGTTCCTGTTCATCGTCATCGCCTCGCCCGCGGGCGCCTACTTCAGCGGCGGCGTGAAGCCGGTCTCGGTGTGGATCTCCGACGACTACGTCCGCGCGGCCCCCGGCGGCACCGGCGAGGCCAAGGCGGGCGGCAACTACGCCTCCTCGCTGCTGGCGCAGGCCGAGGCCACCGCCCACGGCTGCGACCAGGTGGTCTGGCTCGACGGTGTCGAGCGCCGGTGGATCGAGGAGATGGGCACCAACAACCTGTTCTTCGTCTACGGCGACAGGGTCGCCACGCCCGCCTTCTCCGGCTCCCTCCTCGCGGGCATCGTCCGCGACTCCCTCCTCACCATCGCCGCCGACCTCGGCTACGAGGTCGCGGAGGAGCGGATCTCCGTCGAGGACTGGCGCAGGGCCTCGGCGGACGGCTCGCTGACCGAGGTCTTCGGCTGCGGCACCGCCGCCGTCATCACCCCCGTCGGCCAGGTCAAGTCCAAGGCGGGCGACTGGACGGTCCCCGCGCCGGGCGAGGTCACCATGCGGCTGCGCAGGACGCTCCTCGACATCCAGACAGGCGCCGCCGAGGACGCCCACGGCTGGCTGCACCGCGTCGCCTGAACCACCCCGCAGGGCCGGCCGGGGACGCCCCGGCCGGCCCCGCGCGCACGCCGGGGCCAGGAGCGCCCGCCGCGAGCGGTGTCGGCGGGCTGTCGGGGGCGTCGGGAGGCTGTCGGCGCCCTGTCGACGGGGGCGGCGAACCTGGGGCAGAACCGCGGGGTGACCGCCCCGCGGGGCCCCGACAGGCAAGGAACCCCATGCGGACCCATGTCACGATCGTCGGCGCCGGGCTCGGCGGCCTCGTCCTCGCCCGCGTCCTGCACCTCCACGGCATCCCCGCCACCGTCTACGAGGGCGAGCCCTCGCCGACCTCGCGCGACCAGGGCGGGATGCTCGACATCCACGACGACAACGGCCAGCCGGCCCTGGAAGCGGCAGGACTCCTCGACGCGTTCCGCGGCGCGGTCCTCGAAGGCCGCCAGGCCGTCCGCGCGCTGACCCCCGACGGCACGGTCCTGTTCGACCAGCCCGACGACGGCACCGGAGGCCGCCCCGAGATCCAACGCGGCGACCTGCGGCGCATCCTGCTCGACTCGCTGCCCGAGGGCACCGTCCGCTGGGGCCGCAAGGTCGCCGGCGCCCGGCCCCTCGGCGGTGGGCGCCACGAGGTGGCCTTCGCGGACGGCACCACCGCCACCGCCGCGCTGCTGGTGGGCGCGGACGGCGCCTGGTCCAGGGTGCGACCGCTGGTCTCCGACGAGGTGCCCGCGTACGCGGGCACCTCCTTCGTGGAGACGTACCTCTTCGACGCGGAGACCCGGCACCCGGCCACCGCCAAGGCGGTCGGCGGCGGTTCGATGTTCGCGTTCGACACGAACGAGCGGTGGATGGGCGCGCACCACGAGAGCGGCGAGACACTGCACGCCTACGTCTCGCTCACCAGGCCGCTCGCGTGGTTCGACGCCGTCGACTTCACCGACGCCGCAGCGGCCACCGCGCGGATCGCCGCCGAGTTCGACGGCTGGGCGCCCGAGCTGACCGCGCTGATCACGGACTCCGACACGGCGCCCGTGCTGCGGCCCCTCCACGGGCTGCCGACCGGGCACCGCTGGGAGCGCACGCCGGGGGTCACCCTCGTCGGCGACGCGGCCCACCTCGCGCCCCCGGACGGCGAGGGCGCCAACCTGGCGCTCCAGGACGGCGCCGAGCTGGGGCTCGCCCTCGCCGCGCACCCCGGCGACACCGAGGCCGCGCTCGCCGCGTACGAAGAGGCAGTGTTCCCGCGTATCGCCGCGGCAGGGGAGGCGGCCGGGGCCTTCGGCGACGCGACCCTGGAGGACATGATCGGCTTCTTCAGCCGGGACAAGCAGGCGTCCTGAGCGGTGGTTCCCGGCCGTCCCGCCCGCCGCGTGCGGCGGGCGGGACGGGCGCGGCCTCAGGCCGACTCGCCCGCAAGGGCGGCCGCGGGCACCGGGGCCGTGCGCGTCAGCACCAGGTAGACCGCGCCGCCCGCGAGCCCCGAGAGCACGAACGAGCAGTCGATACCGCCCGTGAGCCGCAGCAGCGGCCCCTCGTACGGCGTCGAGACCCCGCACAGGCCGACCGCGGCGCCCACCGCCCAGGCGAGCGTGGCGCGCGGGTTCCAGCCGGCCCGGTACCAGTAGACGCCGCCCCGGCTGCGCCGGTTGAAGACCTGCAGCGCGTCGGCGTCGTACACCCCGCCCGTCCTGCGGTGGGCGATCAGGGTGATCACCGCCCAGGGCATGCCGACCGCGGTGAGCAGCAGTACGAAGGTGGTCATCGCGTTCTGCGCGTCCCACGCGAAGTGCCCCACGAAGACGAAGACGGTGGCGACGACGGCGACCACCAGGGTGGCCCGCACGCGGGTGGCGCGCGGCAGGATCGCGTCCAGGTCGAGGCCCATCGAGTAGAGCATCAGGCCGGAGTTGCCCACGGACCCCGCGAGCGCCACCACGAGCAGCGGCACCAGGTACCAGCCGGGCGACGCGGCGACCAGCGGTCCCGCGTAGTCGAGCGCCGCGTGCGCCGCGTAGGCCGTGTACGTGCCGAACAGCTGCGGCACCAGCAGCCCGGCGAACAGGCCCGCGCAGGTCGCCGCGTACACCGTGTGCCTGCCGTGGCGGCGCGGCGAGACATAGCGGGTGTAGTCGCCGAGCAGGGTGATGAAGGCGACCGGGCCGCTCAGGCCCGCCGTCACCGCCGACAGCAGCCAGGTCGGCCAGAACGAGCCGAGCAGGTACGGGGTGTGCGCGGGCGCCCGCGTCGTCAGGTGCGGCGCGTACGCGAACAGACCCGCGACCAGCAGGGCCGTCATGACGACCGCGAGCGCCTTGCTCATCCGCAGCAGCAGCTGGTAGCCGTAGACCGCGCCGACGACGGTGAGGGCGGCGAGCACCGCGTACACCGCGGTGTGCACGGCGCCGCCGGTCGGCAGCCCGGTCAGCCGGGCGAGCGTGGAGACCGTGACGTCTCCGCCGATCCACAGCGTCAGCGCCGTGTAGCCGAGCGAGAGCAGCAGCCCGACCACCGAGCCCACGAGGCGCCCGCGCACCCCGAAGGCGGCCCCGCTCGACGTGGACAGGTTGGTGCCGGTGCGCAGCGACACCAGCGCGAGCGGCGCGGTGACCACGACCCCGGCGACGGTCCCGGCCACGATCGAGGTGACGGCCCCGGCCATGCCGAGGCCGTAGGAGACCGGCAGCCAGCCGAAGATGACCACGCCGAGGCAGAGGTTGGACCCCAGCAGGATGCTCATCAGGTCGCGGGGGCCGCTGGTGCGTTCCCCTTCCGGGATGGTGTCGACTCCGCGCTGTTCCGTCGGCATGGGCGCTCTCCCTGGCACTGCGTGTGCGGCGATGTGGGGCGGTGTGGGCGATCAGCGGTGTGGGGTGGGGGACGCAGCGACACTGCGAGCCACTGAATTTGAGTGGTGCTCAATGTGACTCAGTCAGGCTCACCCGTCAATGTTTCCGACACATGACGTCCGTGGATTTCTCTGGTTAGAGTGTTGCTCGAAAGGGAGGTGTGGCCCGATGCGACTCACCCCGACGGAGCGTGACCGGCTGCTGCTGTTCGACGCCGCCTGTCTCGCCAGGGCCCGCAGGGCGCGCGGCCTGCGGCTCAACGTCCCCGAGGCCACCGCGCTGATCGCCGACACCGTCTGCGAGGCGGCCCGCGACGGGCTCTGGCTCGCCGAGGCGGTCGAGGCGGGGCGCGCCGTGCTCGGCCCGGGCGACGTGCTGCCCGGCGTCGCGGAACTCGTCACCGAGATCCATGTGGAGGCCGTCTTCGAGGACGGCTCGCGGCTCGCCGTCGTCCACGACCCGATCGGCGGCGACGGCGACCCGGCGCGCACCGCGCCGGGCGCGCTGCTGCCCGCGCCGCCACACCCGGGGCAGGCCCCCGCACGCACCGTGGCCGTGCGCAACACGGCCGCCGTACCGGTCAGCGTCACCTCCCACTTCCACTTCTTCGAGGCCAACCCGCGCCTGGACTTCGACCGTTCGGCCGCTTACGGGATGCGCCTCGCCGTCCCCGCGGGCTCCTCCGTGCGCTTCGCGCCGGGCGCCACCGAGCAGGTCGGCCTGCTGCCGGTCGGCGGCGACCGGATCGCGATCGGCTTCGCGGGCCTCGTCGACGGCCCGCTCGACGCCCCCGGCGCGCGGGACGAGGCCCTGCGCCGCGCCGCGGCCTGCGGCTACCTCGGCGCGCACGCCCCCGGACCGGCGCCGGGGCACGGGCCGGAGCGACCGAACACCACGGCGGAGGACGGCGGATGAGCCCCATGGACCCCGACGAGTACGCGGCCGTGCACGGCCCCCGCGCGGGCGACCGGATACGGCTCGGCGACAGCGGGCTCGTCGTCCGCGTGGAGTCCGACTCCCAGCGCCCCGGGGACGAGTTCCTCGCGGGCTTCGGCAAGACCGCGCGCGACGGCCTGCACCTGAAGGCCGCCGCCGTCCGCGACACCTGCGACGTCGTCATCAGCAACGTGCTGGTGATCGACGCGGTCGCCGGCATCAGGAAGGCGTCCATCGGCATCCGCGACGGCCGGATCGCGGCGCTCGGCAGGGCGGGCAACCCCGACACCCTCGACGGCGTGGACGTGGTCGTCGGCACCGGCACCACCATCGTCCCGGGCGAGGGCCTGATCGCCACCGCTGGCGCCGTCGACACCCATGTCCACCTGCTCTCCCCGCGCGTCCTGGAGGCGTCCCTCGCCTCCGGCGTCACCACCGTCGTCGGCCAGGAGTTCGGCCCGGTCTGGGGTGTCGGCGTCAACTCGCCCTGGGCGCTGCGCCACGCCTTCGGCGCCTTCGACGCCTGGCCCGTCAACATCGGCTTCCTGGCCCGCGGTTCGTCCTCCGAGCCGGCGCCCCTCGTGGAGGCGCTCGCCGAGGGCGGCGCCTGTGGCTTCAAGGTCCACGAGGACATGGGCGCCCACACCCGCGCCCTCGACACCGCGCTGCGCGTCGCCGAGGAGCACGACGTCCAGGTGGCCCTGCACAGCGACGGGCTGAACGAGTGCCTGACCGTCGAGGACACCCTCGCCGTGCTGGCGGGCAGGACCATCCACGCCTTCCACATCGAGGGCTGCGGCGGCGGCCACGTGCCCAACGTGCTGCGCATGGCGGGCGTCCCGAACGTCATCGGGTCCTCCACCAACCCCACCCTGCCGTTCGGCCGGGACGCCGTCGCCGAGCACTACGGCATGATCGTCTCCGTCCACGGCCTCAAGCCCGACCTGCCGGGCGACGCGGCGCTCGCCCGCGACCGGATCAGGGCGGGCACCATGGGTGCCGAGGACGTGCTCCACGACGTCGGCGCCATCGGCATCACCTCGTCCGACGCCCAGGGCATGGGCCGCGCGGGCGAGACCGTGCGCCGCACCTTCGCGACGGCCGCCGCCATGAAGGCCGCCCGCGGCCCCGCCGAGGGCGACGGGGACGGCGACGACAACGCGCGCGTCCTGCGCTACATCGCCAAGCTCACCGTCAACCCGGCCATCGCGCACGGCCTGGCCCACGAGGTCGGCTCCCTCGAAGCGGGCAAGCTCGCCGACATCGTGCTGTGGCAGCCGGGCTCCTTCGGCGCCAAGCCGCAGCTCGTACTGAAGTCGGGCTTTCCCGCGTACGGCGTCACCGGCGACCCGAACGCGGCCACCGACGACTGCCAGCCGCTCGTGCTCGGGCCGCAGTTCGGCGCGCACGGCGCCGCCCCCGCCGACCTGTCCGTCGCGTTCGTCTCCGGCGCGGCAGCCGCGCTCGGCGCCGACCTGATGCCGACGCGCCGCCGCCGCGTCGCCGTGCGCGGCACCCGCGGCATCGGCCCCGCCGACCTGGTACGCAACACCCGCACGGGCGAGGTACGGGTCGACGCGTCGACCGGCCGCGTCACCCTCGACGGCGACCCGGTGCGCGCAGAGCCCGTCGAGTCCGTGCCCCTCAACCGCCTCTACTTTCTCTGAGTGCCTCCGACACCCCTCCGCCGTCGCGGGGAGCGGCCGCTCCCCGCCATCACCGCCCTTCTGTGAGGACAGCCGTGTTCCGCATGCCGCCCGAATGGGCCCCGCACGAGCGCACCTGGATGGCCTGGCCCGGCCCCAACCCCACCTTCGACACCCCGCGGCGGCTCGCAGCCGCCGAGGCCGCCTGGGCCGAAGTGGCCCACGCCGTACGCCGGTTCGAACCGGTCACCGTCGTCGCGGGCCCCGGCGCCGCGGCCCGGGCCCGCGCGCTCCTCGGCCCGGACATCGACGTGGCGGAGCGGGAGCTCGACGACGCGTGGATGCGCGACATCGGGCCCACCTTCGTCAGCGACGGGCGCCGGCTCGCCGCCGTCGACTGGACGTTCAACGGGTGGGGCGCCCAGGAGTGGGCGCGCTGGGAGCACGACGCGAAGATCGCCGCCCACGTCGCCGACCTCGCGGGCGTCCCCGTCCACCCCTCACCCCTGGTCAACGAGGGCGGCGGCCTGCACGTCGACGGCGAGGGCACCGTCCTGCTCACCGAGACCGTGCAGCTCGGCCCCGAGCGCAACCCCGGCTGGACCAGGGAGCGCGTCGAGGCCGAGGTGCACGCGAGGCTCGGCACCACCAAGGCCGTCTGGCTGCCGCGCGGGCTGACCGCGGACTACGGCCGCTACGGCACCCGCGGCCACGTCGACATCGTCGCCGCCTTCGCCGCGCCCGGCGTCGTCGTCGCGCACACCCAGCCCGACCCCGCCCACCCCGACCACGAGCCGTGCGCGCGGATCGTGGAACTGCTGCGCGCCGCGACCGACGCGCGCGGTCGCAGGCTCGACGTGGTCGAGGTGCCCGCCCCGACCCGGCTCACCGAGGACGGCGCCTGGGTCGACCACTCGTACATCAACCACTACCTGTGCAACGGGGGCGTGGTGCTGTGCGCCTTCGACGACCCGCGCGACGCCGAGGCCGCCGCCGTCTTCCGCCGCCTCTTCCCCGGCCGCGAGGTCGTCCAGGTCGACGCGCGTACGGTCTTCGCGGCCGGCGGCGGCATCCACTGCGTCACCCAGCAGCAGCCGCTGCCCTGAGCAGGGCGGGCCGCCGCGCATCGGGTACAACGTACGGATGACCGTGTCGCCGCGCCGCCGCCACACCGCTCCGCCGCGCGAGGACGTGCTCGCCGCCGCCATGGACACCATCGCCGAGCACGGCCTCGACGCGCTGACCATGGCGGGGCTCGGCCGCGAGGTCGGCATGAGCAGCGGCCACCTCCTCTACTACTTCCGCACCAAGGACGAGCTGCTGCTGCGCACCCTGGAGTGGAGCGAGGGCCGGCTCGGCGCCGAGCGCAGCGCCCTGCTCTCGCGCCGGCAGAGCGCGGCGGAGCGGCTCGACGGCTATGTCGCCCTCTACCTGCCCGACGGCCACCGCGACCCGCACTGGACGCTCTGGCTCGAGGTGTGGAACAGCTCGCAGAACGCGCCGGACGACGCCCGTGACCGGCAGGCCGCCATCGAGGGCGCCTGGCACCGCGACCTGGTGGCACTGCTCGCCGAGGGGATCTCCCGGGGCGAGTTCCGCCCGGTGGACCCCGACAGGTACGCCACCAGGCTGCGCGCCATGCTCGACGGCCTGAGCATCCACGTGGTGGTCGGGCTGCCCGGCACCGGCCGCGCGGACGCCCTCGCCCACGTGCGCGAATTCCTCGGCCAGACCCTGCGAGCGCCCGCATCGTGAGACACCCGGTCCACCGGCGCTGAGCCGTGCCAGAATCGGACCGTGCTCTCGTTCGCCATCATTATCGGCAGCAGGCGCGCCGGTCCACGCTGACCGTCCCGTACCCCGACGTACGCGGCGGCACCCGTGCCACGACCCGCGCGCAGACCTCTCGCATCCGCGAGGGGTCTTTTCGTTTTCCGGCGGCTTCCACGCCACTGAGACCAGGAGCAACCCGCATGACCACGCACGCCACCGCACCCGACGACAGTTTCCACGTCTTCGACACGACGCTGCGCGACGGTGCGCAGCGCGAGGGCATCAACCTCACCGTGGCGGACAAGCTGGCCGTCGCCCGCTACCTGGACGAGTTCGGGGTGGGGTTCATCGAGGGCGGGTGGCCGGGCGCCAACCCGCGGGACACGGAGTTCTTCCAGCGCGCCCGCGAGGAGATCGACTTCCAGCACGCCCAGCTCGTCGCCTTCGGCTCGACCCGCAAGGCCGGCGGCACGGCCGCGGAGGATCCGCAGGTCAAGGGGCTCGTCGACTCCGGGGCCCCGGTGGTGACGCTGGTCGCCAAGGCGCACGACCGGCACGTCGAGCTGGCGCTGCGCACCACCCTGGAGGAGAACCTGGAGATGGTCAGGGACACCGTGTCGTACCTGCGTGGGCAGGGCCGGCGGGTGTTCGTGGACTGCGAGCACTTCTTCGACGGCTACCGCGCCAACCCCGGCTACGCGCTCTCCGTGGTCCGCACCGCCGCGGAGGCCGGCGCCGACGTGGTCGTGCTCTGCGACACCAACGGCGGAATGCTGCCCGCACAGGTCCACACGGTGGTGGCCGAGGTGCTCGCCGCGACCGGGGCACGGCTCGGCATCCACGCCCAGGACGACTCGGGGTGCGCGGTCGCCAACACCTTCGCCGCCGTCGACGCGGGCGCCACCCACGTGCAGTGCACGGCCAACGGCTACGGCGAGCGGGTCGGCAACTGCAACCTCTTCCCCGTGGTCGCAGCACTTGAGCTCAAGTACCGCCGGCGGGTCCTGCCGGACGGCGCGCTCGCCGAGATGACCAGGATCTCGCACGCCATCGCCGAGGTCGTCAACCTCGCCCCCTCCACCCACCAGCCGTACGTCGGCGTCTCGGCCTTCGCGCACAAGGGCGGCCTGCACGCCTCGGCGATCAAGGTCGACCCGGACCTCTACCAGCACATCGACCCCGAGGTCGTCGGCAACACCATGCGGATGCTCGTCTCCGACATGGCCGGCCGCGCCTCCGTCGAGCTGAAGGGCAAGGAGCTGGGATTCGACCTCAGCGGCGACCGCGACCTGGTCGGCCGGGTGGTCGCCGGGGTCAAGGAGCGCGAGCTGCAGGGCTACACGTACGAGGCGGCCGACGCCTCCTTCGAGCTGATGCTGCGCGCCGAGGTCGGCGGGCGCCCGGTGGCGTACTTCCGCACGGAGTCCTGGCGGGCGATCATCGAGGACCGCCCCGACGGCAGCCACGCCAACGAGGCCACCGTCAAGCTGTGGGCCAAGGGCGAGCGGATCGTCGCCACCGCCGAGGGCAACGGCCCCGTCAACGCCCTCGACCTCGCCCTGCGCCTCGGTCTCGAACGGATCTACCCGCAGCTCGCGGGGTTCCGGCTCGCCGACTACAAGGTCCGCATCCTGGAGGGCAGGCAGGGCACCGAGTCCATCACGCGCGTGCTGATCACCACCTCGGACGGCGGCGCCGAGTGGTCCACCGTCGGCGTCGGCGAGAACGTGATCGCGGCGTCCTGGTACGCCCTGGTCGACGCGTACACCTACGGGCTGCTGCGGGCCGGGGTCGAGCCGGCCGGGGACTGACCGGCCGCGCGGGCCGGGGCGCGCACGCCCCGGCCCGCGGCCTTCGTCGCGGGGATCCCCCGCCCGGTCCTACTGGAAGGTCCACTTCTGGTTGGCCGCGCCCGTGCACGACCACAGCTGCACCGGAGTGGAGTTGGCCGACGACTGGCCGGTCACGTCGAGGCACTTGTCCGCCGCGGTGTTGACGACGTCGCCCGCCGCCTCGACCCGCCACTGCTGCGCCCCCGTGCCGTTGCAGTCGTAGAGCTGCACCTTGGCCCCGTTCGCGGTGGATGCCGCGCTGACGTCGAGGCACTTGCCGAGCGCCTTGACCGTGCCGTCCGAGCCGACCGACCACTGCTGCGCGGCGGTGCCGTTGCAGTCGTAGAGGTCTACGGCCGTCCCGTTGGCGCTGTTCGCTCCCGCGGCGTCCAGGCACTTTCCCGCGAGGCCGTGAAAGGTGCCCGTCTTCGCGGACGGACCACCTGCCTGGGTGCCCGACCACGTGAAGGTGGCGGACGTGTGCGCGGGGACGGAGTAGGAGAAGTTCTCCCCGCCCCAGTTGACGCGGACCTGCTGGGCCGAGCCCGAGCCGTTGTAGGCGACGAGCGCCTTGGACCCGTCGGGGTTCTGGAAGGCCACGTTCGGCAGCGAGCCGGACGCGGTCGAGTCGATCCGGGTGGCGCCCGGCTTCACGAACTTGGTGAGCTGGCCCATCGTGTAGTACTCGACGGTGTAGTCGACCTGGCCGCTGCCGTCGTTGTGGACGGTGACGAGCCCGGTGCAGGTGCCGCAGCCGCCGTTGTGCGGACCCATGTTCTGGTCCACGGCGAGCGACCACTTCACCCAGCTCTGGCCCCAGTTGCGGAAGTAGTCGACGAGGTTGTTCATGTCCTCGTTCTGCTGGTTGCCGATCCACGTGCCGCCGGAGTGCTCGGTGTCGAACGCGGGCACGTCCGGGTACTGGTTGTGCACCGTCGTCTGCACGTCGATGTGGCCCGTGTAGCCGTGGTAGGCGATGCCGCCGAAGTTCGGGTGGTTGCGGATCGCGGCGTCGTCCACGCTGGGCGCGGCGAACGACTGGTACGAGTCCGGGTTCCAGTCCAGCGCGAGGACCTTGGTCTTCAGCCCGGCGCCCTGGAGCGCGGGCAGCAGGTCGTTCTTGGCGAAGTACGCGAGGCCCGAGCCGTTCCAGTTCATCCCCGGGTAGTCCGCGCCGACCGTCGGCTCGTTCTGCTCGGAGACGTAGTCGACCGGTATCCCGGCGGCCTGGTAGCCCTGGATGTACTTCACGAAGTACTGGGCGTAGGCGCCGTAGTACTGCGACTGGAGCCAGCCCTGGTTGTAGCTGTTGTTGTCCTTCATCCACGGCGGGGCCGTCCACGGCGAGGCCATCACCGTCAGCGCCGGGTTGAGCTGCCCCGCCTGCTTGGTCAGCGGGATCACGTCGGCCTGGTCGTGCGCGAGCGAGAACCGCGACAGGCTCGGGTCGGCCGCGCCGTCGTCGTACGTGTAGCTGTTGCGCGCCAGGTCGGAGGCGCCCATCGGGTTGCGCAGGAAGCTGACGCCGATGCCGTTCGTGGGCGAGAACAGCTTGTTCATCACGTCGGTGCGGGTCGCCTGGGAGAGCGCGCCGCTGGAGTTCATCAGCCACGCCGCGGTGTCCGTGAAGGACGCGCCCGCGCCGGTGAACTTCTGGTACT
The DNA here is from genome assembly GCF_039540215.1 of Streptomyces tremellae. Classification (NCBI taxonomy): domain Bacteria; kingdom Bacillati; phylum Actinomycetota; class Actinomycetes; order Kitasatosporales; family Streptomycetaceae; genus Streptomyces; species Streptomyces tremellae. Next base: position 32,822 of record NZ_BAABEP010000039.1, on the reverse strand, counting down.
TGGTGTTCTCGTCGACGGTGATGTTGGTGCCGCTGCCGCCCGTCCCCGACTGGAAGGAGACCGGGGTCTGCTGCTGGAGGCCGCGGGTGACATGCCGGCCGCCGGAGTCGTCGGTGCTGGTGAGGGTGATGTTCACCTGCTCGTTCGCGGCCTGGGCCGGCGCGGCGGCGAGACCGGTGAGGCCCACGGTGGCCAGCGTGCCCGCGAGCGCGACGCTCGCGAGCCGCCGACCGGGGCCGGACGTTCTCTGCATGGGGGCTGCCCTTCTCGACACTGAGGTGGGGGACCGATGGAGGGTGCGGCGTGAGTGAACTGCGCCCCCGCACTCCCGTCAAGAGGTGCCGCGTTCAGCCCGTGAACGCCCGTGTGCCCGGCTGCCGTTCTGACCTGCGGCCGAGCTCCTGTGTAACAAAGGTGCGGACCAATCTCCGCGTGAAGTGTTGACGGCGCGCCCGGTCGGCGGTTGACTTCGACGCCAGCGCCGGTACCGGTTCCGGAACCGGTTGCGGTACCGGCCGCTCTCGTCTGCGGCGCGGGAAGCGGGAGGTCAGCGTGCGGGTGACGATGGCGGACGTCGCACGCGAGGCCGGCGTGAGCAAGACGACCGTTTCGCGCGTCATCAATACCAGAAGTGAAGTCGACAGGGCGACGGCCGCCCGCGTGCGCGCCATCATCGGCCGCCTCGGGTACGTGCCGAGCTCCGGCGCCGTCGGCCTCGCCAGGGGGACGAGCCGCACGCTCGGCATGCTGGTCCCCTCGCTCACCTGGTCCTGGATCGCCGAGGTCCTCCAGGGAGTGGTGGACACCGTCGAGGCGCGCGGATACGGGCTGCTCCTCTACACGTGCAACCGCGGCGCCGAGTCGGCCCGGCGGTTCACCGAGCAGGTGTCGGCCCGCGCCTTCGACGGGCTCCTCGTCGTCGAGCCGGAGAACACCCTCGACACCATCGGCGCCCTGCACCGCGAAGGGCTCCCCGTCGTCCTCATCGACGACCGGGGCCGCCACCCGGCCTTCCCCTCGGTGGTGACGACCAACCACGAGGGCGCCGCGTCCGCCGCGCGCCACCTGCGGGCGGCGGGCCGCACCCGGCCCCTCGTCATCACCGGTCCTGGCCACTTCCCCTGCGTACAGGACCGGTTGCGCGGCTTCACCGAGGTCCTGCCGGAACACCACGTCGCGCCGGGCGACTTCGGCGAGGAGTCCGGCAGCAGGGCGGTCCGGCGCGCCCTCGCCGCGGGCACCGTGTTCGACGCGGTCTTCGCCCACAACGACCTCACCGCCGCGGGTGCGCTGCGGGCCCTGCGCGCCGCGGGCCGCTCCGTGCCGGAGGACGTCGCCGTGATCGGCTTCGACGACCTGCCGATGGCCCGGCACACCGAGCCCCCGCTCACCACGGTCCGCCAGCCCGCGGGGCTGCTCGGGGAGACCGCGGCCCGGATGCTCCTCGACCACCTCGCGGGCGCCCCAGCGCCGGACGGGCCCGTCGTCCTGCCGACCGAGCTCGTGGTGCGCCGCTCCGCGCCCTGAACCGGCGGGGCGCGGCCGGGGCGCGGGGGCGCGGGGCCGTCGTCCGCTCACGCCATGTATTGGTACAAAAGGGGTAAAGTGGTGGTATGGGTCACAGGCGTACGACCACCATCGCCGGAGTGCTGCTCGCCGGATCGGCGGCCGCCTTCGTCGCCGCCCCCGCCGCGGAGGCCGCCACCGGGCCGGGGACCGTGGCCGCCGCTTTCAAGGGCGGCCCCGTCTACGTCGACCCGCGGGCCTCGGACCAGCTCTCCGGTGCGCAGGCCAACGCGCTCGCCGACAAGATCAAGAAGGCGGACAAGCCGCTGTTCGTCGCCGTACTGCCCAACTCCGCCGACTTCCCGCGGGACAGCGTCCTGCGGACCGTGCGCACCGACACCGGCATCGGCGGCCTGTACGCGATCCGCCTCGGCTCCGGCTTCAACGCGGGCGCCGACTCCTCCGTCCTGTCCCGTCAGGCGGTCTCCCACCTGACCTCGGCGGCCAAGGCGGGCGGCCCCGTCTCCGCCGCCACCCAGCTCGACACCTTCGTCGACCAGGCGCTCCCGCAGCTGCGCGGCAGCGCGCCCGCGTCCTGGCACGGCGACTCGGGCGGCGGCGGGCCAGGCTCCGCGACCGCGCTCGTGGTGCTCGGCGCCGTGGCCGTCGCGGGCGCGGCCGGCGTCTACACCGTCTCGCGCCGCACCCGCGCCCGGCGGATCTCCCAGGAGCGTGAGGCGCTCGAACGGCTGCGCGTCGTCGTGGACGAGGACATCACGGCGTTCGGCGAGGAGCTCGACCGGCTCGACTTCCGCCCCGGCGAGCCCGGCGCAGACGACGCCATGCGGGCGGACTACGCCCGCGGGCTCGACGCCTACGAGACCGCGAAGGCGGACATGGCGGCGGCGCGCCACCCCGACGACGTGCGGAAGGTGACCTCGGCGCTTGAGGACGGCAGGTTCGCGCTCGCGTCGCTCGCGGCCCGCCGAGGCGGCGAGCCGCTGCCCGAGCGGCGGCCGCCGTGCTTCTTCGACCCGCGCCACGGCCCGTCCGTACGGGACGAGGAGTGGACGCCGCCTGGCGGGGTGCCCCGCTCGGTGCCGGTCTGCGCGGCCGACGGGGCACGCCTCGACGACGGCGGGCAGCCCGCGGGACGCACCGTCGACACGGTCTACGGCAGGCGTCCCTACTGGGAGGCCGGGCCGGTCTACGGCCCCTGGGCGGGCGGCTACTTCGGTGGCGGCCTGCTGCCGGGGCTCCTCTTCGGCACCCTGCTCGGCTCCGCCCTGACCGGGCCCGCGTACGCGGCGGACGGCAGCTACGGCGGAGACGTCGGCGGCGACGTCACCGGCGCCGACTTCGACCCGGGCGACTTCGGGGGCGGCGGCTTCGGCGACGGCGGGGGATTCGGCGGCGGTGGGGACGGCGGGTTCGGCGGCGGCTTCTGAGGCGGCGCGGCCGGGCCTGCCGCCGTGTGCGCGCGGGGCCGCCGCGGCCCCGCGCGCCCCTCGGCCACCGCGGGCTCAGGCGGTCGGGGCCTGGCGGATGGCGGAGATGTCGAAGACGAGCTTGACCTTGTCGCCGACGAGCACGCCGCCGGTCTCCAGCGCGGCGTTGTAGGTCAGCCCCCAGTCGGAGCGCAGCAGTTCGGCGGTGCCCTCGAACCCGATGCGCTGGTTGCCGAACGGGTCGGTGGCGGAGCCGTTGAACTCCAGGTCGATGGTGAGCGGCCTGGTCACGCCCTTGATGGTGAGGTCGCCCACGACCCGGTACGCGTCGCCGCCGCGCTCCTCGGCGTGCGTCGAGCGGAACGTCATCGTGGGGAAGTTCTCCACGTCGAAGAAGTCGCCCGTGCGCAGGTGGCCGTCGCGGTCGGGGGCGCCGGTGTCCACGGACGCCATCGAGACCTCGATGAGGGCGGTGGAGTTCGCGGGATCGGCGCCGTCGATGACGAGGGTGCCCTCGTGCTCGCCGAAGTGGCCGCGCACGTTGGTGACCATGGCGTGCCGGACGCTGAAGCCGATCTCGGTGTGCGCGGGGTCCAGCACGTAGGTGCCGCTGAGCGCGGCGAGTTCCGGGTCGACCGTGGCGGTGGCCGGGGCCTGGGTGTCGGACGTGGGGGAGGACCTGCGGCCGAAGAGTGCCATGACTGTCTCCTTGAGTGGTGGGAACGGGCGATTCCTTTTAAGATTCAAGGAACTGCCGCACGGCCCACTGTAGGGCGATCTCGTTCAAACTTCAACCACATCGGTGAAGTGGGGTGCGACTCGGCCGCGACTATGGGAAACGCACAACCGGGGCGGGCGCGTCGCTGTCCGGTCGCCACGCGTCCGCCGCACTTCTGTCCGGCTCCACCAGGAAACAGCGGGCGAGACTGTGAGGAACCCACGGCGCGCTCGGGCGGCACCGTTCGTAGGGTTGGTACATGACCGTAGTGGAGGAGATCCCTGGCGAGCCCGCCGATGCCAGGGGGCGCGTCGCGGAACTGCGGGCGCTGCGCGAGCGCGCCCGGCGGGGGCCCAGCGACCGGGCCACCGAGGCACAGCACGCCAAGGGCAAGCTGACGGCGCACGAGCGCATCGCGCTGCTGCTCGACGAGGGGTCGTTCCGGGAGGTCGAGCAGCTGCGCAGGCACCGGGCCACCGGGTTCGGCCTGGAGGAGAAGAAGCCGTACACCGACGGCGTCGTCACCGGCTGGGGCACGGTCGAGGGCCGCACGGTCTTCGTCTACGCACACGACTTCCGCATCTTCGGCGGCGCGCTCGGCGAGGCCCACGCCGCCAAGATCCACAAGATCATGGACATGGCCATCACCGCGGGCGCGCCCCTGGTGTCCCTGAACGACGGCGCCGGCGCCCGCATCCAGGAGGGTGTCTCCGCCCTCGCCGGATACGGGGGCATCTTCCAGCGCAACACCCGCGCCTCCGGCGTCATCCCGCAGATCAGCGTGATGCTCGGCCCGTGCGCGGGCGGCGCCGCCTACAGCCCCGCGCTCACGGACTTCGTCTTCATGGTCCGCGACACCTCGCAGATGTTCATCACGGGCCCCGACGTGGTCAAGGCCGTCACCGGCGAGAACATCACCCAGAACGGCCTCGGCGGCGCCGACGTCCACGCGGAGACCTCCGGCGTCTGCCACTTCGCGTACGACGACGAGGAGACCTGCATCGCGGAGGTGCGCTACCTCCTGTCGCTGCTGCCGCAGAACAACCGCGAGAACCCCCCGGCCGCCGAGACCGGCGACCCGGCCGACCGCCGCGCCGAGTCGCTGCTCGACCTCGTGCCCGTCGACGGCAACCGCCCGTACGACATGCGCAAGGTCATCGAGGAACTCGTCGACGACGGCGACTTCCTCGAAGTCCACGAGCGCTGGGCCACCAACATCATCTGCGCGCTCACCCGGATGGACGGACAGGTCGTCGGCATCGTCGCCAACCAGCCGCAGTCCCTGGCCGGGGTGCTCGACATCGAGGCGTCCGAGAAGGCCGCACGCTTCGTCCAGATGTGCGACGCCTTCAACATCCCGATCATCACCCTGCTCGACGTCCCCGGCTTCCTGCCCGGCGTCGACCAGGAGCACGGCGGCATCATCCGGCACGGCGCCAAGCTGCTGTACGCCTACTGCAACGCCACCGTCCCGCGGATCTCCGTGATCCTGCGCAAGGCGTACGGCGGCGCGTACATCGTCATGGACTCCCAGTCCATCGGCGCCGACCTGACCTACGCCTGGCCCACCAACGAGATCGCCGTCATGGGCGCCGAGGGCGCGGCCAACGTCATCTTCCGCCGCCAGATCGCCGACGCCGAGGACCCCGAGGCCATGCGCTCCCGCATGGTCAAGGAGTACAAGGCCGAGCTGATGCACCCCTACTACGCGGCCGAGCGCGGCCTCGTGGACGACGTCATCGACCCCGCGGAGACCCGCGAGGTCCTGGTGAGCGCCCTCGCGATGCTGCGCGCCAAGCACGCGGACCTGCCGAGCCGCAAGCACGGCAACCCCCCGCAGTGACGCCGGCGACCGACCCACGGAGAGACCGACCCATGAGTGAAACCACCACAGCCCCCACCGTCTCGGCCGCCTCCCTGCTCCGCGTGGAGAAGGGCAGGGCCGACGCCGAGGAACTGGCCGCCATCACGGCCGTCCTGCTCGCCCGCGCCTCGGCGACCGGCGCGGCGGCCCCCGCCGCGCGCGGCCGCTCCGTCGCCGGCTGGCGCCGCCTTGAGCGCACGCCGGGCTTCCGCGCCCCGCACAGCTGGCAGGGCTGAGCACGGGACCGCGCGGCGACGCGCAGGCCCCGCCCGCGCGAAGGGCCCCGTACTCCTCGGAGTGCGGGGCCCTTTCGCGTCGCTCAGCTCACCTCGTCGAAGGCGCCGCCGTCAGCGCAGCCGTGCCATGAGGGCGTGTTCGACGAGGGTGATGAGTCCGCTTTTGGCGTCTGCGCGGTGGCGGGCGTCGGTGGTGATGATGGGGGTGTCGGGGCCGATCTGGAGTGCTTCGCGTACTTCTTCCGGTGTGTAGGGCTGGTGTCCGTCGAAGCCGTTGAGGGCGATGACGAAGGGGAGTCCTGAGTTTTCGAAGTAGTCGACTGCGGGGAAGCAGTCGGCGAGGCGGCGGGTGTCGACGAGGACGATGGCGCCGATGGCGCCGCGTACGAGGTCGTCCCACATGAACCAGAAGCGGTCCTGTCCTGGGGTGCCGAAGAGGTAGAGGATGAGGTCCTGGTCGAGGGTGATGCGTCCGAAGTCCATGGCCACGGTGGTGGTGGTCTTGTCTCCGGTGTGGGTGAGGTCGTCGATGCCTGCGGAGGCGCTGGTCATGACGGCTTCGGTACGCAGCGGGTTGATCTCCGAGACGGCGCCGACGAACGTGGTCTTGCCCACGCCGAATCCGCCCGCCACCACGATCTTCGCGCTGGTGGTTGAGCGGGCGGTCGCTGCGCCGCTAGAGCTTGCGAAGTCCACTGAGCACCCTTTCGAGCAGTGTCACATCTGGTTGGCCGCCGGCGGACTCGTCACCGCCGGGCTGATGGATGGCGACGAGTCCGGCCTCCGCCAGGTCGGCGACGAGGATCCGGGTGACGCCGAGGGGAATCGAGAGCAGCGCCGAGATCTCGGCGACCGACTTGACCTCGAAGCAGAGCCGGCAGATCCGCTGGTGCTCGGGCAACTGCCCGTGCAGCGACGACGGTTCTGCCGTAGTACTGACCAGTGCCTCCATGGCGAGCTGGTACCGGGGCCTGGTACGGCCGCCGGTCATCGCGTACGGACGCACCAGCGGGTTGTGCGGGCCCGTGGGCTCCCTGGTGGGCTCGGGCGCGCGCCGGGGGGCGACCGGCTGGATGCGCGGGGGCCCGTACGGGCCCTGCTCGGCGGGGCCGCCCTGGAAGGGGCCGCCGGAGGTGTCACCCGAATGGCCCAGCTGGCCGCCCCGGCGCGCCGGGCCCGGGTAGGAGGGGCCCTGCGGGTAGGGGCCGCCGGGGTATCCACCGCCCTGGTACGTGCCGCCGGGCTGCGCGCCGCTCGGGTGCACCCCCGGGTACGTGCCGCCGGGCTGCGCGCCGCCGGGCTGCGCGCCGCTCCGGTGCACCCCCCGGTACGGCATGCCGTCGGGGGAGCCACCCGCCGCCGCGGCGCCAGGTCCCGAGTGCCGCGGACCTGGGTCACCGGGGTACCGCCGGGACCCGTCATAGGGGTACCCGTCTGGGGGTGTCGCCACTTTTCCTCCTCCGACTGCCGGCTGCCGGCCCCCGCATCGCTGCGGAGCCGCGCCACCGCACCCTAATGGTGCGGTGGCGTCAAGCGCACTGTCTGTCAGTTGAGAAGACTTCCTTGGAGTTCGGCGCGAAGGTCCGGTGTGAGTACTGTGCCTGCGCGGTCGACGAGGAGCGCCATCTCGTACCCGACCAGGCCGATGTCGGCCTCGGGGTGCGCGAGCACGGCGAGCGAGGAGCCGTCGGAGATGGACATGATGAAGAGGAAGCCGCGCTCCATCTCCACGACGGTCTGGTTGACGGCACCCCCCTCGAAGATCCGGGACGCCCCCGCGGTGAGCGAGGTCAGTCCGGACGCCACGGCGGCGAGCTGGTCCGCGCGGTCCCGCGGGAAGCCCTCGGACATGGCCAGCAGGAGTCCGTCGGCGGAGACCACCACGGTGTGGGACACCCCGGGGGTGTTGTCCACGAAATTGGTGATCAACCAGTTGAGATTCTGCGCCGCCTGGCTCATCGGGCTCACACTAACGCTCCTGGTTGTAGGTACTGCCCGGACCGTGGCCCGGTCTGTTCGTGTCCGCTCCCGCGCTGCGGCCCCGCTGGACGCCGCTGCGCAGGTTGCTCAGCCTGCCGCGCACGTCCTCGGGAGCCCGGGAGACCTGCGGGCCCTCCTGCGGGGTCTGCTCCGCGGAGCCCTCGACCAGATTGGCCTTCGGCACCCGCCTCGGCAGCCCCGACGCGGTGACCCCGCCGGCCTTCGGCTCGCGCAGTTTGCCCGCCCTGCGGAAGCGCTCGTCGTTGGCCGAGGGCGGTTCCTCCCGGCCGTCAACCCCGCCGCTTCCATTGTGCCCATCGGAGGCCGTCCGCGGGACCTGTCCCGCACTGCCCGTCTCCTGGCCCCCGGCGGGGATCGCCCGGTTGTGCCGGGCCTTGGCGGTGCCGCGGCGCGGCAGGCCCGCCTCGGTCAGCGTGTGGCTGGTGCTCGGCGAGGGCCCGGGGCCCGACCGCTCGAAGCCTATCGGCTGCGACCCGCTCCCGTCAGCGTCGTCCCGGGATTCCGATTCTGCTTCCGGCCGGTCCCGGGACGGATCCTGGTAGCCGTTGACGTCCGTCCACACGCCCTGCTGGGGCGGGGTGCCGAAGCCGCCGTCAAGACCGGGACCGGCGTCGTCCCGCCCCCCGTAGCCAGCTTCCGGATCAGCGCCCGATCGGGGGCCGTCCCAGGCGGTCGCGGCCGGGTACGGCAGGCTCTGTCCGGTCGGTTCGAAGACCGCGGGCGCCTCCGCCGGGGGATGGGGCGCGGGTGCTCCGGCCGCCGGATACGCCGCGGGTGCTCCGGCCGGATAAGCACGGGCCGCGGGACCCGCCGCCTCCTGCGGGTAGCCCCCCTGCGCGTAGTCGCCGTACGCGGCGCCCTGCTGGGGTCCGGCATAGCCCTGGCCGTCCGCCGCGGCCGGGTAGGGCCGCCCGTCGCCGTACGGGTCCTGTGCCTGCTGTGGCCCGTAGCTCTGCTGCTGGTAGAGGTCCTGCGGCTGGTAGGGGCCCTGGTAGCCCTGCTGCCCGTACGCCCCGGACTGCTGGTCCTGGAAGGCGTCCGCGTCCCCCTGGAACGGGACGCCGGGGGTCCGGAGGCCGCCGTCGCCGTCCCGGGCGCCCGGCGCGAGCGCCCCGGCGCTCTCCTGCCTGGGTTCGAGGGCGGCGCGCCGCTGGTCGCGCAGGAGTGTGCGGTTGACCGGGTCGAGGGTGCGGGCCTCCGTGGCGGCGCCCCTCTCGTAGCGCGAGTCGTCGAAGCCGAGGTCGGCGGCGGTGAGCATCGGGCCGCCGTCGGAGGCCGGGCCCTGGGTGAGCGCGGCGGGCTGCTCGGGGATGATCCCCGAGACGGTGAAGCCCTCGTCGGCGGCGGGGGCCTCGCCCCCGCCGCCGTGGGTGATGGCGTCGGGCAGCATCACCAGCGAGGTGGTGCCCGCCTGCTCGCCCGAGGGCCTGAGCTGGACCCGTATGCCGTGCCGTGCGGCCAGGCGGCCGACCACGAACAGGCCCATGCGCTGGGAGACGGCGACGTCCACGGTCGGCGGGTTGGCGAGCTTGTGGTTGATGTCCGCGAAGTCCTCGGCGGTCAGGCCGATGCCCCTGTCGTGGATCTCGATCATCAGCCGGGTGTCCGGCAGCCGCGTCGCGGTGACCCGCACCCTGGTCTGCGGGGAGGAGAACGTCGTCGCGTTCTCCAGCAGCTCCGCCAGCAGGTGCACCAGGTCGGTGACGGCCTGGCCGTGGATCTCCGTCTCGGGCACGCCCGCGAGCTCGATCCGCTCGTACGACTCGACCTCGGAGGCCGCCGCGCGCAGCACGTCCACGAGCGGCACCGGCTGGTTCCACCGGTGGCCGGGCTCCTCGCCCGCGAGCACCAGCAGGTTCTCGCCGTTGCGGCGCATCCGGGTCGCGAGGTGGTCCAGCTTGAAGAGGTTCTCCAGCTGTTCCGGCTCGCTCTCGTGGTTCTCCAGCTCCGTGATGAGGGTGAGCTGGCCCTCGATCAGCGACTGGTTGCGCCGCGAGAGGTTGGTGAAGATGGCGTTGACGTTCCCCCGCAGCATGGCCTGCTCGGCCGCGAGCCGCACGGCCTCCCTGTGCACCTGGTCGAAGGCGCGGGCGACCTCGCCTATCTCGTCGCGCGAGTCGATCGGTATCGGCGGGACCCGGGTGGCGAGCAGGTCCGGGTGCGCGGTCGGCTCGGTGCGCGAGAGCTGGTCGACCATCATCGGCAGCCGCTGCTCGGCCACCCCGAACGCGGCGGTGCGCAGGGTGCGCATGGCGCGGCTCATCTGCCGCGCCATCAGGCCGGCCAGGAGGAAGGCGAGCAGCAGGGCGAGCAGGACGCCCGCGCCGTTGACGATCGCGGTCCTGCGGGCGTGTGAGGCGACGTTCCCCGCGTCGGTCACGGCCTTGTCGACGAGGCCGCGCTCGATGGTGGTGTAGCCGTCGAACGTGGCGGTGGCCGCCGCCGACCAGGTCTCGGGTGTGATGCCCTCGGACTTGAGCTTCTCGGGGCTCTGCCCCGAGCCGATCGCCGCGACCATGCCGCCGAGCGCCGAACTGCCCGCGCCGGCCGGGGGAGTCACGTCGGCGGGCGCCGAACCCTTCGGCGGGGCCTTCGCCGCGGCCTTCTTCATCACGTCGGTGAGGCGGGCCGTGTCGGCCGCCGTGCCGCCCGACTCGTACTCCTCGATGGAAATGCCTTCGAGGTAGGCGTACGAGTTGAGCGCCACCAGCTGCCCCGCGTGGATGTCCGGCTTCGGGTTGGGCCGCACCAGCAGTTCCGTGCCGATGGAACGCTGGAGCGACTCGGCGGCCTTGGCCAGCTGGATCGCGTACAGGGTGCGGCCGTAGCTGGTGACGTTGCCGGTGCCGAGGCCCAGTTCGTTGGAGAACTCCATCAGGGCGTGCTGGACCTGGACGTACCCCTCCTGCGTGGCCACGGGGCCGCCGTGGCCGGCCGCCTTGTCGGGTGTCTCGATCGCGCTGGTGTAGGCCGCCTTGCGCAGCGGGCCGAGCTTGGGCTCCACGGCCCGGAAGAGGCTCAGGCGCCGCTGGAGGCGCGGGTCGTGCGGCATCTGCCGCACGGCGGCGTCGAACTTCTTCCGCGCCTGGTCGGTGGCGTTCCTGGTGCGTGCGACCACCGGGTCGTCGCGGTCGCCGGCGAGCAGCGGCTGCGCGGTCAGGTCGCGCTCGTTCAGCAGGGCCTGGCCGTAGTCGGACGCGGCCCGTACGACCTTCGCGGTGCGCTCGGCGTCCTGCGCCTCGTGCCAGGTGTCCACGGACCCTTTGACCTGGAAGCCGCCCATCACGAGGCCGACGAGCACGGGCAGCAGGAGGATGGCGTTGAGGCGGGTGGGCACCCGCCAGTTGCGCGGGGCGAGGCGGCTTCGGCTGCCGCGCGCGGCCACGGGGGCGGAGCTTTCCGGCACCGCCGCGCGCGGCGACGGGGCGGCGTCCCGTGCCTCCTTAGCGGAGCTCGTCCTGCTTCGCCTCACTGGACCAACAACCTCTCGGCGGCGGCACCTGCGCTGTGCCGTGTCTCGTTTCGGGGCCGTAACGCAACCACTCGGGAGCCGTCGAATTCCAGCATGTGCCACGGCTGTGTTCCAAACAGCGGGAATCAGCCATTCCGAGTGATCCAAGCCTGAGATAAAGCGGGCGTAAGGGGCGAGTTCCGCCAAAAAGCGGGAAGGTGGTGAGCGCAGGGAGACCGGTTGACCGCAACGCGTGTCCGACCAGGGCGAATTCTCTGTCGAAACGTTATGAACGTCGTCGGTGGGCCGTGTCCGAAGACACAGCCCACCGCCCTGCTCCGCCTCCCGCGAATGCCGTGGGAGAAGCGCTATTTGAGCCGTGCCATGAGGGCGTGTTCGACGAGGGTGATGAGTCCGCTTTTGGCGTCTGCGCGGTGGCGGGCGTCGGTGGTGATGATGGGGGTGTCGGGGCCGATCTGGAGTGCTTCGCGTACTTCTTCCGGTGTGTAGGGCTGGTGTCCGTCGAAGCCGTTGAGGGCGATGACGAAGGGGAGTCCTGAGTTTTCGAAGTAGTCGACTGCGGGGAAGCAGTCGGCGAGGCGGCGGGTGTCGACGAGGACGATGGCGCCGATGGCGCCGCGTACGAGGTCGTCCCACATGAACCAGAAGCGGTCCTGTCCTGGGGTGCCGAAGAGGTAGAGGATGAGGTCCTGGTCGAGGGTGATGCGTCCGAAGTCCATGGCCACGGTGGTGGTGGTCTTGTCTCCGGTGTGGGTGAGGTCGTCGATGCCTGCGGAGGCGCTGGTCATGACGGCTTCGGTACGCAGCGGGTTGATCTCCGAGACGGCGCCGACGAACGTGGTCTTGCCCACGCCGAATCCGCCCGCCACCACGATCTTCGCGCTGGTGGTCGATCTCGCGGAGCCGGGGCCGCCGCTAGAGCTTGCGAAGTCCACTGAGCACCCTTTCGAGCAGTGTCACGTCGGGGGCGCCGCCCGCTTCGCCGTTGCCCGGCTGGTGGATGGCGACCATGCCCGCCTCCGCCAGGTCGGCGACGAGGATGCGCGCCACGCCGAGCGGCATGGTCAGCAGCGCCGACACCTCGGCCACGGACTTGACCTCGCGGCACAGGTGGCAGATCCGCTGGTGCTCGGGGAGCAGCGTCGCCAGGTGGGCGGGGTCCGCCGTCGTGCTGACCAGCGCCTCGATGGCGAGTTGGTACCGGGGCCTGGTGCGGCCGCCGGTCATCGCGTACGGACGTACCAGCGGCTGGTCACCCTCAGGTCCGTAACTGGCGTCCACCGAGGCGCCGTACGGATCGTGAGAGGCGGTGGGCGGGGTCATGAATCCTCCGGGCGTGACAGCAAGATGTCTGCGTGCCGTCTGTATGGCCGGTGGGGGGCGGGCTCGGCGGCCTGACGGTTGGTGAGCTGGGGCGGTTCCGGGGCGGGACTCAGTGCAGCAGGCTCCCCTGCAGCTCGGCCCGCAGGTCCGGGGTGAGGACCGTGCCGGCGCGGTCGACGAGGAGCGCCATCTCGTACCCCACGAGGCCGATGTCGCACTCGGGGTGCGCGAGCACGGCGAGCGACGAGCCGTCGGAGACGGACATCAGGAAGAGGAAGCCGCGTTCCATCTCGACCACGGTCTGGTTGACCGGGCCCCCCTCGAAGATCCGGGACGCCCCCGCGGTGAGCGAGGTGAGCCCTGACGCGACGGCGGCGAGCTGGTCGGCCCGGTCCCGTGGGAACCCTTCCGACATGGCGAGCAGCAACCCGTCGGCGGAGACCACGACCGTGTGGGACACCCCGGGGGTGTTGTCCACGAAGTTCGTGATCAACCAGTTCAGGTTCTGCGCAGCCTGACTCATCGGACTCACGGACGCTCCTGCTGGTGAGAGGGGCCGAAGTTGAACCCGCCGCCGTTGGTGCCGCCGGCGCCGGCGCTGCGGCCCTGCTGGATTCCCCGGCGGAGGTTGGTCAGCCGGCCCCGGACGTCCGCCGGTGCGCGGGACACCTGCGGGCCGGTCTGTGTGCCCTGCTCCTGCGCGGTCCCCGGCACCAGATTGGCGCGCGGGACCCGGCGGGGCAGACCGGACGTGGTGATGCCGCCGGCGGCGGGCTTGCGCACCCGCTCGGCCTGCCGCACCAGTTCGTCGTTGGGCGAGGCGCGCCACGCCGAGTTCGGCGCGGGCCCGGTGGGCGAGGGCGCGGGACCGCCCTGGCCGCCCGACGTCGGGATCGGGCCGAACAGCGGGTCGTCGGCGGGTACCGGGCCGCCGCCCAGGCCCGAGCCCGGCTCACGGCGCGGCATCGCGGGACGCCCCGCGTCCGGCTGCTGCTGCGGGTAGTCCTGGCCGCCCGCCGCGTCCTGCCCGGCGCTGCCGCGCGCGCCGCCCTGGCCGCCGCTGAACCAGTTCGTCTCCAGCGTGTCGTACAGCGGGGTCCTGCCGTCGCCCGGGCCGGTGGCCGGGGGCAGCGCCTCCTGCTGCGGGCGCCGGTCCTGCGGCGGGACACCGCCCTGGCGGTTCTGCTGCTGCGGGTAGCCCTGCTGCGGGGCGTACTGCCGGCCCTGGCCCTGGCCCTGGCCGCCGCCGTACGCGGGCAGCTGCCCGGTCGCGTCGTAGCCGGACTGCGTGGAGGGGTCGTACACCGGGTGCTGCCCGGTGTCCTGGACCTGGCCGCGGCCCGTGTCGTACGGGGCGTTGCCGCCCCGGCCCTGCACGGGGTGGCCGCCGGTGTCGTACGGCGAGTTGTTCTGCGCCGGCTGCCGGCCCGTGTCGTACCCGGGGCCCTGCGCGGGACCCCGGTCCGTGCCGTACCCGCCGGCGCCCTGGCCCTGCACCGGGTGCTGCCCGGTGTCGTACGAGGAGTACCCGGCGCCCTGGTAGCCGCCGGCCGCCGGGGCACGGTCCTCCGGGCCCCGCTGCGCGGCGTACCCGCCGCTGGTGTCGTACTCGGGGCGCGGGCCGTTCAGCTCGGGCCTGGCGAACTGGCCGGTGGCCGCCGGGTCCTGCGGTCCCTGCCGCGGCACCTCGGCGCCCGGCCGCCGCACGTCGAGGCCTGGCCTGGCGAACTCGGCCGTGGCGGCGGGGTCCTGCCGGTCGTCACGGCGCGGTGCCTGCCCGGCACGCGGCCCGGCGAACCGGTCGGCCTCCGGCTCCTCGTGGCCGCGCGGCGCGTCGAGGGAGGGGCTGAGCGGCAGCCGCTCCGGCTGGCGGCTGCCGTCGCGCGAGCCGCCGGGCAGTTCGGCGCGCGGGGCGCCGGGCGGCGGCAGCCTGCGGTCGTCGCCGGGCCCCTGCCGGTCGCCCTGCGGGGCGAAGGCGTTCTGGGCCTGGCCGCTGAAGCCGCCGCGTGCGGGCGCCCGATCGTCGGAACCCGGCTGCGGGGCCCTGGGCGACCCGCCGAACACGTCGTCGCGCACGGGCAGTCCGCGGCTCTGGTCGCCGGCGCCCCGGCGCTGTCCGCCGCTGCCGAATCCGGCGGCCTCGGGGCGGGGCCCGCTGCCGATGGCGGGCATCTGCGCGGTGGCGGGGCCCTGGTCGCCGCCCCGGCCCGGCCGCTCCTGGCCGGCCGCGGCGTCGGGCCCTGGGCCCGCGCCGAACGCGTTCTGGGCGAAGAGGCTGGCGGACTCCGCGCCGCGGCCCTGGCCGCCGCCCTGCGGGGTGCCTTCGGGCCTGGCCTGCCGGTTCGTGTCCCGCTCGGGCAGCGCCGCGCGCGGCGGTGCGCCGCCGGCGCCCGCCCCTGCGGCGAGCCGGTTGCCGCCGGTGTTGAGGCCCGCAAGGCCGCCGCCAGGGCCCGCACCGAGGCCGGGCTTGCCGCCGCCCGCGGACGCGGCGCCGGGGCCGCTGGTCAGGCGGGCGGCCGGGGCGGCGGGTGCCTGGCCGCCCGCGCCGCCGAGCTTGCCGGGCGCCTTCTTGCCGCCGTGGGCGACGTCGACGGGCAGCATGACGAGGGCCGTCGTGCCGCCGGAGTCCGAGGGCCGCAGCTGGATGCGGATGCCGTGGCGCAGCGAGAGGCGGCCGACCACGAACAGGCCCATGCGGCGGGAGACGGAGACGTCCACGGTCGGCGGCGCGGCGAGCCGCTCGTTGATCGCCGCCAGGTCCTCGGGGGACAGGCCGATGCCGGTGTCGTGGATCTCCACCAGCACGCGCCCGTCCGGCAGCGCGTGACCGGTGACGCGGACCTTGGTCTGCGGGGAGGAGAACGAGGTGGCGTTCTCCAGCAGCTCGGCGAGCAGGTGGACGAGGTCGTTGACGACGCGCCCCGCGACCTCGGTCGCGGGCACGGCGGCCAGTTCGATGCGCTCGTACTGCTCCACCTCGGACGCGGCGGCGCGCAGCACGTCGACGAGCGGCACCGGGCGGGTCCACCGGCGGCCCGGCTCCTCGCCCGCGAGGACCAGCAGGTTCTCGCCGTTGCGGCGCATACGGGTCGCGAGGTGGTCGAGCTTGAACAGCGAGGAGAGCTGGTCGGGGTCGGCCTCGCGGGACTCCAGCTCGGAGATGAGCGAGAGCTGCCGCTGGATGAGGCCCTGGCTGCGGCGCGAGAGGTTGGTGAACATCGCGTTGACGTTGCCCCGCAGGAGGGCCTGCTCCGCGGCGAGCCGCACCGCCTCGCGGTGCACGTGGTCGAAGGCCGCGGCCACCTGGCCGATCTCGTCGCGCGAGTGGACGCCGACGGACTCGACGGAGGTGTCGACGTCCTGCGGGTCGGACTCGGAGAGCTCCTTGACCAGCTCGGGCAGCCGGTCCTTGGCGACCTTGGTGGCGGTGTCCTGGAGCCGCCGCAGCGAGCGGATCATGGACCGCGCCACGATGAAGGCGCCGATCAGCGAGACGCCGAGGACCAGCAGGATCAGCGCGCCGTTGATGATGGCGTCGCGCTGGGACTGCTCGCGCAGCTGGGTCGCCTTGGTCTCCATCTGGCCGAGCAGCGTGGACTCGATGGTCTTCATCGTGTTGATGCGGACCGAAGCCTGGTCGATCCAGTCCTCGTAGCTGCGGTTGGGCTGGTTCGCCAGGCCGTCGGGACCGCCGAGCACCCGGTTCTCGTAGTCCTGCGCCGCCTGGATCTCGGGGCTGCCCTCGCCCTCCAGGGGCGCCATCAGCTCCTCGGCGTTGCCGCCCATCGACTCGTAGAGGGAGCGGAACGTGGTGAGCTCGTTCTGCTCCTTCTTCGCGGCCGCGTTGCCGTAGAGGCGGTCGGAGTTGTTCAGGTGGCCGACGTGCTTGTTGGGGTCGGCGGGCAGCGCGGCGGCGATGATCGCGCGCTGGATGGAGGCGTACTCCTTGGCGGACGAGAACGCGGCGAGCGCGCGGGTCCGCTTGATCATGTCCGGGTTGTTGGTCGCCTGCGCCATGTCCTGCGACAGGCTCAGCAGCGAGGTGACCAGCTGGTCGTACGAGTCGACCGTCAGCGAGGACGAGCCCGTCGCGTAGGCGTTGCTGCGCAGGTCGCTGATCTGCTGGACCTGGGTGGCGATCTGGTTGACGTTGGCGCGGATGCTGTTGAGCGTGTCGTCGCCGCTGTCGGTGTTGCCGATCTGGTTGGTCGCGTCGAGGAACGACTTGCTCGCCCGGTCGGTCTGGGTGCGCAGCTGCTTGATGCTGAGGTCGTTGGGGGAGACGCCGTGGCTGAGCGGGCCCGCCTCCTGGTCGCGCTCCGCCTGGAGCTGGGCGGCGAGGTTGGTCGCCTCCTTGGTCATCTCCGTCAGCAGCTGCATGTGGTCGAGCTGGCGGATGTCGTTGACCGAGTCGTCGATCCGCAGGGCGCCCAGCGTGGTGGCGGCGACCACGGGCAGCGCGAGCAGGGAGACCAGGCGTGTGCTGATGCGCCAGTTGCGCAGGGCTATTCGGGAGCCGGCGTCCGGGGTGGGAGCGGGCGGCCGCTGCGGCCCGGCGTCGGCCGCGGCGCCAGGGCGCGCCACGCGCTCGTTCTCCCCCGCGGGGCCGGCCGTGTTCCTGCTCTGGGTGTGCTGGGCCGAGGAGCCGCGTTCGGTCGCGCCGCGGGGCTCCTGCTCCGCCGCGGCACTGCTATCCCTCTGAGAACGTCCCTGCACTAGCGTCGCAACCTCTGGACCAGGCGTCCCGCCGGGTGCGGCAGGACGGTGTCGGCGTCGTGGGGGTGCGAGACGCCCCCCAGTGGTGGTCGTGAGTCACCGGCGCCGTTCCCCTCTCCTCGCCCACGTGACGTCCGTCGCGCCCGTGTGCGCCGGGTGGGAACTCGCGGCGGTGGCAGTGATTCCAGCACAGTGCCGGATCTGCAACAAGGTCTGACGGCGGCGCCGTGACCTGTATGACACCCGGTGACGAACGGATCACGAATCGTGGAAGGGGATCAGGGAGGAAACGGGCGATTGCGGATCACCCATGGAGGCCCGGCCGGTGTCCCAGTGTTCATGATCGGCAGCGGAATGCTGATGTCTGATGCGAGATGACCGTTTTCATGACGGCCTGGGGACTGGATTTTTGCGCGGAATGTCCGTTGTCTCGTGAGCAAAATCACAGCAACAAAGGTCGGGAGACGTTCGTTTGGCGAAAATCGCATGTTTAGCCCGCGGCCTTTGCCGGGGTCTCCTGCCCGGATCTCCGGCCCCGGGTGCGGGGGCCGCCGGACGGCCCCGCGCCGCGGCGTCCGGCCCCCGCCGCGCGGGACCGGTGCCTCCCCGCCCCTGCCCCGGACCCCGGGCGGTACGCGTCCGGCCTCCCGCGCCGCGCTAGCCTGATGCTCCAGTTCTCTGGACATTCCGACCAGGACCGCGAGTGAAGTGAGGGGCGACAGCAAACCGTGCGCATCGCCAGGTTCTCCATCGACGGCAATGTCGCCTTCGGCGCGGTCGAGGACGCGGGAGGCGGCGACCCGGCCGGCCTGCTCCTCGACATCATCAAGGGCGTCCCCTACGGCGGCGCCGAGCTCACGGGCACCAAGGTGCGCCTGAGCGAGGTACGGCTCCTGCCGCCGGTGCTCCCCAGCAAGGTCGTGGCCGTCGGCCGCAACTACGCGGAGCACGCGGCCGAGCTGGGCAACGAGGTCCCCGAGGCGGCGCTGACCTTCTTCAAGCCCAGCACCTCGGTCGTCGGGTCCGGCGACCCCATCGTGTACCCGCACTTCTCCAGCGACGTCCACTACGAGGCCGAGCTCGCCGTCGTCATCGGCACGCTCTGCCGCGAGGTGCCGCGCGAGCGCGTCAAGGACGTCGTCTACGGCTACACCTGCGCCAACGACGTCACCGCCCGCGACCTCCAGAAGTCCGAGAAGCAGTGGGCCAGGGCCAAGGGCTTCGACACCTCCTGCCCGCTCGGGCCCTGGGTGGAGACCGAGCTCGACCCGTCCGACCTGACCGTGCAGTGCACGGTCAACGGCGAGCAGCGCCAGCTGGGCCGCACCAGCGACATGATCCGCACCGTGGAGGACCTGGTCGTCCACGTCAGCGAGGCCATGACCCTGGTCCCGGGCGACGTGATCCTCACCGGCACCCCCGCGGGCGTCGGCCCGCTCTCCGTCGGCGACGAGGTCGCCGTCACCATCGAAGGCATCGGCACTCTCACCAACAAGGTGATCAAGCGTGGCTAACGGCTCCGTCCGCGTACGTTTCTGTCCCTCGCCGACCGGCAACCCCCACGTGGGCCTGGTCCGCACCGCCCTGTTCAACTGGGCGTTCGCGCGGCACAACGGCGGCACCATGGTCTTCCGCATCGAGGACACGGACGCCGCCCGCGACTCCGAGGAGTCCTACGGGCAGCTGCTCGACGCCATGCGCTGGCTCGGTCTCGACTGGGACGAGGGCCCGGAGATCGGCGGCCCGCACGCCCCCTACCGCCAGTCGCAGCGCATGGACGTCTACCGCGACGTCGCCGAGCGCCTCCTCTCGGGCGGCTACGCGTACCGCTGCTACTGCACCACCGAGGAACTCGACCGGCGCCGCGAGGCCGCGCGCGCGGCCGGCCGCCCCTCCGGCTACGACGGCCACTGCCGCGACCTGAGCGCCGAGCAGGTCGCCGCGTACGAGGCCGAGGGCCGGGCGCCCATCGTCCGCTTCCGGATGCCCGACGAGCCGGTCACCTTCACCGACCTGGTGCGCGGCGAACTGACCTTCTCCCCGGAGAACGTCCCTGACTACGGCATCGTGCGCGCCAACGGCGCCCCGCTGTACACGCTGGTCAACCCGGTGGACGACGCGCTGATGGAGATCACGCACGTGCTGCGCGGCGAGGACCTGCTCTCCTCCACCCCGCGCCAGATCGCGCTCTACCGGGCCCTGATGGAGCTCGGCGTCGCCAAGGGCGTCCCGGCCTTCGGCCACCTGCCGTACGTGATGGGCGAGGGCAACAAGAAGCTCTCCAAGCGCGACCCGCAGGCGTCCCTCAACCTCTACCGCGAGCGCGGCTTCCTGCCCGAGGGGCTGCTCAACTACCTGTCCCTGCTGGGCTGGTCGTTCTCCGCGGACCAGGACATCTTCTCGCTCGACGAGATGGTCGCGGCGTTCGAGATCAGCGCGGTCAACGCCAACCCGGCCCGCTTCGACCTGAAGAAGGCCGAGGCGATCAACGCCGACCACATCAGGCAGCTCGACGTGAAGGCGTTCACCGAGGCGTGCGGGCCCTGGCTCACCGCCCCGCACGCGCCCTGGGCGCCCGAGCGGTTCGACCGGGCCGCGTTCGAGGCGCTCGCGCCGCTCGCCCAGACCCGGGTCACGGTTCTCTCCGACATCACCGCCAACGTCGACTTCCTCTTCCTCGACGAGCCGGTGTGGGACGAGGCGTCCTGGAACAAGGCGATGAAGGGCGACCCCGCGGCGCTGCTGACCACGGTCCGCGGCCGGCTCGCGGACGCCGAGTGGCGTGCGGAGCCCCTCAAGGACGCGGTCCTCGCGGCGGGCGAGGAGCACGGCCTCAAGCTCGGCAAGGCGCAGGCCCCGCTGCGGGTGGCGGTCACCGGCCGCACGGTGGGCCTGCCGCTGTTCGAGTCGCTTGAGGTGCTCGGCCGGGAGCGGACCCTGGCCCGCGTCGACGCGGCCCTCGCGAAGCTCGCGGGCGCGTAGCGCGCGGACGGCGGGCGGGGCGGGAGCCCGCTCCACCGGCCCCCGCCCCGCCCGCCGTCCGGCCTGCTCCGGGCGGCCGGCGCCCGCCCGGTACGGGCCCCGCAGCGCGGGGGATCTCGTTTTGGAGCGGTGTCCCGCATCGGGTAATGTTCTTCCTGCGCCGCCCAAGCGGGAACCGGGAAGGACAGGGTTTCCAGGAGGCGCGAGCCGAGCAGGACTCCGCCGAGGAGTTGTGTTCTGGTGGGCTATGGTGTAATTGGCAGCACGACTGATTCTGGTTCAGTTAGTCTAGGTTCGAGTCCTGGTAGCCCAGCGCAGATCTCTCTGCAACGCCCCCGTTGTGTAGCGGCCTAGCACGCTGCCCTCTCAAGGCAGTAGCGCCGGTTCGAATCCGGTCGGGGGTACGTGTCTTCCTCACGGGAAGACTGCTGGGGCCCCGTTGTGTAGCGGCCTAGCACGCCGCCCTCTCAAGGCGGTAGCGCCGGTTCGAATCCGGTCGGGGCTACTGGTCTATACCATGGGCTATGGTGTAATTGGCAGCACGAGTGATTCTGGTTCATTTAGTCTAGGTTCGAGTCCTGGTAGCCCAGCTCCACCACAGCAGGCCCCCGTTGTGTAGCGGCCTAGCACGCCGCCCTCTCAAGGCGGTAGCGCCGGTTCGAATCCGGTCGGGGGTACGCGAGAAAACGGCAGGGCCCCCTCCCATGCGGAGGGGGCCCTGCCGTCTGTGCGCACACCCGGTCCGTCGTGTCCGCGCGCCGGCCCGGTCCGTGCGGGCCCCGGGCCGCGCTCCCGCCGCCCGTGTCCGCGGCGCCCTGGGCGACGGCGGTGGATGCCGCGGCGTCATGTGTTCCTGCGCAGCGCCTCCGTCAGCCGGCCCGCGGCGTCGATCACGGCCTGCGCGTGCATCCGCCCGGGGTGGCGGCTCAGCCGCTCGATCGGGCCCGACACGGAGACCGCGGCGACCACCCGGTTCGACGGGCCGCGCACCGGCGCCGACACCGACGCGACGCCCGGCTCGCGCTCGCCGATCGACTGGGCCCAGCCCCTGCGCCGCACGCCGGAGAGCGCCGTCGCCGTGAAGCGCGCGCCCTGGAGCCCGCGGTGCAGCCGCTCGGGCTCCTCCCACGCCATCAGGATCTGCGCGGACGAACCCGCCTTCATCGTCAGCGTCGAGCCCACCGGCACGGTGTCCCGCAGCCCCGAGAGGCGCTCGGCGGCCGCCACGCAGATCCGCATGTCGCCCTGCCTGCGGTAGAGCTGCGCGCTCTCGCCCGTCACGTCCCGCAGGTGGGTGAGGACCGGGCCTGCCGTGGCGAGCAGCCGGTCCTCGCCCGCCGCCGCCGCGAGCTCTGCGAGCCGGGGGCCGAGGATGAACCTGCCCTGCATGTCCCGTGCCACCATCCGGTGGTGTTCCAGGGCGACGGCCAGCCGGTGGGCCGTCGGCCGCGCCAGCCCCGTCGCCGCGACAAGCCCGGCCAGCGTGGCCGGGCCCGACTCCAAGGCGCTCAGTACGAGAGCGGCCTTGTCGAGAACGCCCACGCCACTAGAATTGTCCATGCAACGATATTCGCGTCTCACTCTGTGAAACGCAAGTTCCTTTTCGCGGGGAACTTGCCAACCTGTACGACGGGGGCTCGCGGACCGGGAGCCCGCAGCCGCAGTCCGGGGAGCGGGGGGACGGGCGCGGCCCACATGTCTCTAGGAGTGCCGGCGAGGACGCCGGCCGGAGGGAAAGCGATGGGTAGGACACTCGCGGAGAAGGTCTGGGACGACCATGTCGTCCGGCGCGCCGAGGGCGAGCCCGACCTTCTCTTCATCGATCTGCACCTGCTGCACGAGGTCACCAGTCCGCAGGCGTTCGACGGGCTCCGCCTCAGCGGCAGGAAGGTCCGGCGCCTCGATCTCACCATCGCCACCGAGGACCACAACACCCCCACCCTCGACATCGACAAGCCCATCGCGGACCCGGTCTCCCGCACCCAGTTGGAGACCCTGCGCAAGAACTGCGCCGAGTTCGGCGTGCGGCTGCACCCGCTCGGCGACGTCGAGCAGGGCGTCGTCCACGTCGTCGGCCCGCAGCTCGGCCTGACCCAGCCCGGCACCACGGTGGTGTGCGGCGACTCCCACACCTCCACGCACGGGGCGTTCGGCGCGCTCGCGTTCGGCATCGGCACCAGCCAGGTCGAGCATGTGCTGGCCACCCAGACGCTGCCCATGGCACGCCCGAAGACGATGGCCATCACCGTCGAGGGCGAACTGCCCGCCGACGTCACGGCCAAGGACCTGATCCTCGCCGTCATCGCGCGGATCGGCACCGGCGGCGGCCAGGGCTACATCCTCGAATACCGCGGCTCCGCCATCGAGAAGCTCTCGATGGAGTCCCGGATGACCATCTGCAACATGTCCATCGAGGCCGGCGCCCGCGCGGGCATGATCGCCCCCGACGAGACCACCTTCGCCTACCTCAAGGGCCGCCCGCACGCGCCCGAGGGCGAGGAGTGGGACAAGGCCGTCGCGTACTGGCGCACACTGCGCACCGACGACGACGCGGTCTTCGACGCCGAGGTCTTCCTCGACGCCGCCGAGCTCGCTCCTTTCGTCACCTGGGGCACCAACCCCGGCCAGGGCGCGCCGCTGTCCGAGCGGGTCCCCGACCCCGCCTCGTACGACGACGCCTCGGAGCGCCACGCCGCCGAAAAGGCCCTGGAGTACATGGGGTTGACCGCGGGGCAGCCCCTGCGGGACATCAGGGTCGACACCGTCTTCGTAGGTTCGTGCACCAACGGCCGTATCGAGGACCTGCGCTCGGCCGCGGCCGTCCTCGAAGGACGCAAAGTCGCCGACGGCGTACGGATGCTGGTCGTCCCCGGCTCCGTCCGGGTGGCGCTCCAGGCCGTCGAGGAGGGCCTCGACAAGGTGTTCACCGGGTCGGGAGCCGAATGGCGGCACGCGGGTTGCTCGATGTGCCTCGGCATGAACCCCGACCAACTGGCGCCGGGCGAACGCTCGGCTTCCACCTCCAACCGCAACTTCGAGGGCAGGCAGGGCAAGGGCGGCCGCACCCACCTGGTCTCCCCGCAGGTGGCCGCCGCGACGGCGGTGCTGGGCCATCTGGCCTCACCCGCCGACCTGTCCGACGCCGACCGCACGCCCGCTGGAGCGCGATAACCATGGAAGCCTTCACCGTCCACACCGGCCGTGCCGTCCCGCTGCGCCGCAGCAACGTCGACACGGACCAGATCATCCCCGCCCACTGGCTCAAGAAGGTCACCCGCGACGGCTACGAGGACGGCCTGTTCGAGGCGTGGCGCAAGGACCCGGAGTTCGTGCTCAACCAGGAGCGCTACCGGGGCGCCACGGTCCTGGTCGCGGGCCCCGACTTCGGTACCGGCTCGTCCCGCGAGCACGCCGCCTGGGCCTTGCAGAACTACGGCTTCAAGGCCGTCATCTCCTCGCGTTTCGCCGACATCTTCCGCGGCAACTCGTTGAAGAACGGCCTCCTGACCGTGGTCCTGTCGCAGGACGTCGTGGAGAGCCTCCAGACCCTCGTGGAGGGCGACCCGGCCACCGAGGTCACGGTCGACCTGGAGCGGCGGCAGGTGCGGGCCGCGTCGGGCGGAACCGAGCGCGTCACGGCTGATTTCGACCTTGACGAGAACAGCCGCTGGCGTCTGCTGAACGGTCTCGACGACATCAGCCTCACCCTTCAGAACGAGTCCGACATCGCCGCCTACGAGGCCGCGCGACCCGCCTTCAAGCCCCGCACAATTGCCGTCTGAAGCACCTCTGATCAGCGGTTTTCCCCTACTGCACCCCCTGCCTCCAGGCAGGGGGTGCAGTTGCATGTTGAGCCCCCGTGGGGCGACAACTCGCCCCAGATGGCACAATCGGTGCATGGAACGCGACAGCCAACTCGCACTCTACGAGTCGGTCGCCGGACAACTGAAAGAAGCGCACGCGTGCGTGCGTGAACTGCAAGTCGCGGAGGGCGTACGCATGGCGCTCACACGGAAGCTGCTGGTCATCACCGCGGCGGCGAAGCACGATCTCCCGGATGCGGCACGGCGCCTCGACCGCCTCCTGGCGGATCTTGACGAGGGTCGCTTTCCGGAAGAGGGCTGACGGGTGGAAGTCCGCCGGGCCGACTTCGTTGCGGCACTAGGGTGATTAGCCCGTTTCGTGTTTGATTTGCGGTATATATCTGCCTAACGTGCGAAAAGGCTTGAACACATTCGTTCTGGCAATGTCTCCGAAGGGGAAGACGTGAACAAGGCTCAGCTCGTAGAAGCGATTGCGGACAAGCTCGGCGGCCGGCAGCAGGCCGCGGACGCCGTGGACGCGGTCCTCGACGCGATCGTGCGCGCCACCGTGAGCGGCGACCGCGTGTCGGTCACCGGCTTCGGCTCGTTCGAGAAGGTCGACCGCCCCGCCCGCTACGCCCGCAACCCGCAGACGGGTGAGCGGGTGCGGGTCAAGAAGACCTCGGTGCCGCGCTTCCGCGCGGGACAGGGCTTCAAGGACCTGGTGAGCGGCTCGAAGAAGCTCCCGAAGGGCGGCGAGGTCGCCGTGAAGAAGGCGCCCAAGGGCAGCCTCTCCGGCGGGTCTTCCACCCGTACGACCGCCAAGGCCGCGGCCAAGAAGGCCACCGCCAAGAAGTCGACGGCGAAGAAGACCGCCGCGGCGAAGAAGACCACCGCGAAGAAGGCCACGCCCGCCAAGAAGTCCACGGCGAAGAAGACCACCGCGGCCGCGAAGAAGACGACCGCCAAGAAGGCGACGGGCACCGCGAAGAAGACCGCCCCCGCCAAGAAGGCCCCTGCCCGCAAGGCCGCCTCGCGCACCACCGCGAAGAAGGCCGCTGCCAGGAGCAAGTAAGCACCGGACAGCGGCCGGCGGCACGGGCCGCATCTCACGCCGGGCCGGGCTCCCCTCGGGGAGACCCGGCCCGCGGCGCGTTCCGGCGCGGTGCGCGGCCGGGCGGCGAACTCGGCCCGCCCGGAAGGTCAGAAGGTCTGCAGCGTCACCAGGGTGATCCGCGGGAGCTTCACGCTCCCGGCGCCCGGCGTGTCCCCCGGGGACTCCGTCTCGATCCGTACCCGCTGCCCGGGACGCAGCAGCCGCAGCCCGCCCGCGTCGAACGCGGCGGCGTCGAACTCGACCGGTGTGCCGTCGTCGAGCAGCACGCTGCCGCTGCGGGTCTCGGGAACGAACGTGTACGCGGTGGCCTGCATGCCCGCAGCGTAACCGCGCCAGGACGATCCCGCCCGCCCATCCCCGCGCGCTACGGCGCCAGCAGCGGTGCGAGCGCCGCGTACACCCGGGCCGTGTGCGGGCCGAGCCCCAGCACCGAGGCCGCCCGCAGGTCCGCCGCCGTGTCCACGTCCTGCCGTACGGAATCGACGCCCGCCACCGGGATTTCCGCCGCACCGCCCGCCGCGTGGCGCAGCCTGGAGTGCCCGCCGAACGCGGGCCGCAGGTCCGCGCCTGGGCCCGCGGTGAGCAGGGTCGTGCCGATTCCCGCCGCGTCCGGGAGAAAGGCCCGGGGAAAGGCCGCCGCCCGCCGCAGGACTCGCGCGAGTTCCGCGGGGCGGAGCGCGGGCAGGTCCGCGTTGAGCGCAGCGAGCGGGGCCCCGGGGCGGCGCAGCGCGACCGCGCGGGCGCCGTGCGCGAGCGCCGCGTTGAGCCCCGCGCCGGGGGAGTCGGGGACGACGAGCGCGCCGAGGGCGGCCACCGCCGCACCCGCCTCGGCGTCGTCCGTGACAACCACCACATCCCGCACACCCTCCGCGGCCAGCGCCGCGGCCACCGTGTCCTGGGCGAACGCCAGCGCGAGCAGCGGGCGCTGCGACGCGTCCGCGTCGGGGGCGAGCCTGCTCTTCGCGCGGCGCAGCGGTTTCAGCGGGACGACCAGCGACCAGCCGGTCGTCGGATCGGTTCTCGTGGCGTGCTCCCGTGCTCGTACGGCCGTCCGCCCATTGTCGCCCGGCCCCCTGCCGGGCCGGGCCCGCGGGCCGCGACCCGTTGTGCCATGTGCTCGACAGACCAGGGGCCCGGGGCGACACTTGACCCCCAGCAGCCGGGCGAAGGGCCGGGCAGGCATTGAGGAAGGTGTCGCGTGTCCCGCCGAAAAGTCGGCTTCTGGTATCACCTGGCCGCGGTCCTGGCGAAGCCGCCGCTCCTCCTTCTGTTCAAGCGGGACTGGCGGGGTGCGGAGAACATTCCGGCGGACGGCGGATTCATCACCGTGGTGAACCACAATTCGCATCTCGATCCCTTTGCCTACGGCCATTTCCAGTACAACACCGGGCGAGTGCCGCGATTCCTCGCCAAGAGCTCCCTGTTCACGGACGGCTTCGTCGGGGCCGTGATGCGCGGCAGCGGGCAGATCCCGGTCTACCGCGACTCCTCCGACGCGCGGGGCGCCTTCCGCGCGGCCATAGACGCCGTGGAGCGCGGCGAGTGCGTCGCCTTCTACCCCGAGGGCACCCTGACCCGCGACCCCGGGCAGTGGCCGATGACCGCTCGCACGGGCGCGGCGCGCGTCGCCCTCCAGACCAAGTGCCCGGTGGTCCCCATCGCCCAGTGGGGCGCCAACGAAGTCCTCCCGCCCTACTCGAAGAAGGCCTCCCTCTTCCCCCGCAAGACCCACCGCGTCCTCGTCGGCGACCCTGTCGACCTCAGCCGCTACTACGGCCAGGCCGTCACGCAGGACCTGCTGCGCGAGGTCACGGAGGTGATCATGGCCGCCATCACGGAACTCCTCGTCCAGCTGCGCGGCGAGCCCGCCCCCGAGGTGCCGTACGATCCGCGCAAGGCGCGGGCACGGGAGCGGCGCGGGGACACACCGCCGGCCGCGGGAGCAGCGGCAGCGCCACAGGCAGAGGCAGCAGCGGAAGAGGACAAGGGAACAACGTGACCAGGGTCGCCGTCTTCGGAACCGGTTCGTGGGGTACGGCATTCGCCATGATCCTCGCCGACGCGGGCTGTGAGGTGACGCTCTGCGCCCGCCGCGCGGACATCGCCGAGACCATCAACACCACCGGCACCAACCCGGAGTACCTGCCGGGGGTCGGGCTGCCCGCCGGCGTCCGCGCCACCTGCGACCCCGCGGAGGCGGCGAGCGGCGCCGACTTCACGGTCCTGTGCGTACCCTCCCAGACGTTGCGCGCCAACCTCACGGCCTGGGCCCCCGCGCTGCCCCAGGACACCGTCCTCGTGTCGCTGATGAAGGGCGTCGAGCTGGGCACGGCCAAGCGGATGAGCGAGGTGATCGAGGAGGTCGCCAAGGCGCCCGCCGAGCGCGTCGCCGTCGTCACGGGACCCAACCTCGCGCTGGAGATCGCCGCCCGCACCCCGGCCGCCGCCGTCGTGGCCTGCGCGGACGAGTCCGTGGCCCGGCGCCTCCAGGCCGCCTGCCACACCGCGTACTACCGCCCGTACACCAACACCGACGTCGTCGGCTGCGAACTCGGCGGTGCCGTCAAGAACGTCATCGGCCTCGCCGTGGGCATCGCGGACGGCATGCGGCTCGGCGACAACACCAAGGCGTCCCTGATGACCCGCGGCCTCGCCGAGACCAGCAGGCTCGGCCTCGCCATGGGCGCCGACCCGCAGACCTTCTCCGGGCTCGCGGGCATGGGCGACCTCATCGCGACCTGCTCGTCGGGGCTCTCCCGCAACCACACCTTCGGCATCAACCTGGGCCGCGGCATGTCCCTCCAGGAGACCATCGCGGTCACCCGGCAGACCGCGGAGGGCGTCAAGTCCTGCGAGTCCGTGCTCGACCTCGCGCGCCGCCACGGTGTCGAGATGCCGATCAC
This sequence comes from Streptomyces tremellae, assembly GCF_039540215.1. Classification (NCBI taxonomy): domain Bacteria; kingdom Bacillati; phylum Actinomycetota; class Actinomycetes; order Kitasatosporales; family Streptomycetaceae; genus Streptomyces; species Streptomyces tremellae. Next base: position 4,733 of record NZ_BAABEP010000039.1, on the reverse strand, counting down.
CGAGACCATCGTCGACATCGTCCACAACGGCAAGGCGCCGCTCGTCGCGCTCAAGGACCTGATGTCACGCAGCGCCAAGTCGGAACGGCTCTGAGTAGCGCCGCGCGCCCGTCCGGGGCGCGGGCGCGCCGAAGGTGCCCTCGGCCGCGGGCCCTCGCGGGATGTGCGGGTACCCTCATCGCGATATGAGCAGCCTGAACCCCTCCCAGAGCCCCCAGCGGCCGCCCCGCAAGCCGCGCGTCGCCGTCGTGTTCGGGGGCCGCAGCTCCGAGCACGGCATCTCCGTCGTCACCGCGGGAGCGGTGCTCGCGGCCATCGACCGCGAGGCGTACGACGTCCTGCCCATCGGCATCACCGCGGACGGCCGTTGGGCGCTGACCGCCGACGACCCCTCGCGGATGTCGATCGCCGACCGGGCGCTGCCCAGCGTCGAGCAGATCGCCGAGTCCGCCGAGGGCGACGTGGTGCTCCCCGTCGCCCCCGGCAACCGCGAGGTCCTCTACAGCGAGCCGGGCTCCGTGCCCAAGGCGCTCGGCGAGGTCGACGTCGTCTTCCCCGTGCTGCACGGCCCCTACGGCGAGGACGGCACGCTCCAGGGCCTGCTGGAGCTCGCGGGCGTGCCGTACGTCGGCGCGGGCGTGCTCGCCTCCGCGGTCGGCCAGGACAAGGAGTACATGAAGCGGGTGTTCACCTCCTTCGGGCTGCGCGTCGGCCCGTACCTGGTGATCAGGCCCCGCGAGGGGGAGCGGGACCCCGCTGCGGTGCGGCGCCGGATCGCGGACTTCGCGGGCGAGCACGGCTGGCCGCTGTTCGTGAAGCCCGCGCGCGGGGGCTCATCCGTCGGCATCAGCAAGGTCGACGGGTTCGACGACCTGGACGAGGCGCTCGCCGAGGCGCGCCGCCACGACCCCAAGGTGATCGTGGAGGCGCTGCTGCGGGGCCGCGAGATCGAGTGCGGCGTGCTGGAGTTCGAGGACGGGCCGCGGGCCAGCCTGCCCGCCGAGATCCCGCCGGTGACCGCGCACGACTTCTACGACTTCGAGGCGAAGTACATCGACGCCGCCTCCGGCGTGGTGCCCGCGCCGCTCACCGAGGAGCAGACCGCCGAGGTCCGGCGGCTGGCCGTGGAGGCGTTCGAGGCGGCGTCCTGCGAGGGTCTTGTGCGCGCGGACTTCTTCCTCACCGAGGACGGCGAGTTCGTCATCAACGAGATCAACACGATGCCGGGCTTCACGCCCATCTCGATGTTCCCCCGCATGTGGCAGGAGACCGGCGTCGGCTACGCGCAGCTGGTGGACCTGCTGATCAGGGCGGCGCTGCGCCGCTCGACCGGGCTGCGCTGAGAACTCCGCGACAACGGGAAGGGGGTGCGTCCCGGCCGGGACGCACCCCCTTCCGCCTGTGCCGCCGCCTACACCGTCGACGGGTCGGTCTTCTTCACCGCCGCCGCGAACTGCGCGATCGGGGTGCCGTCCTGCGCGAACCTCGCGCCCATCGACACCTGTACGTACGCGGCGCGGTACGTCGTCGTGAAGGTCTGGCCCGACGTCGGCTCCTGCTGCACCAGCCAGTTCACCCCGTCCGCTTCGACGGCCTCCGACCGCGGGTCGGACATCTCCTTCGGCCGGGGAATCCCGCAGCGCAGCACGATCGACGCGTCCCCCGCACCCCATCCGGCCGTCAGGTCGGACGCCGGGCTCGGATCGTTCCTCTCCTGCCCGCCGACCTTCGCGGGAAGCTCCCGGTGCAGCGCCCTGCAGACCTCGACCTGGTCCTTCGGCGGCTGCGGCACGGCCACCCGCGGCGCCGGACCGGACCCGGAACAGCCCGCCGCGCACAGCACGGCGACGGCGGGCAACGAGACGAGGAGGGGGCCCGGTAGCCTGCGCCCGGGGCGCCTTCGGCGGAAAGGTGTCACCGGCCAAGCGTAGACGGGGCTACAGATGCACGACCGGGCAGGTCAGAGTACGGGTGATGCCCTCCACCCGCTGGATCCTGGCGACCACCATCCGGCCCAGGTCGTCGACCGTGTCCGCCTGCGCGCGCACGATCACGTCGTAGGGTCCCGTGACGTCCTCGGCCTTGAGCACGCCGTCGAAGCCGGACACGGTCTCGGCGACGGCGTGGGCTCTGCCCACATCGGTCTGAATCAGGATGTACGCCTGCACCACGGAACCTCCAGGGCGGCCATGAGGATCATGTCCCAGGGAGAACCCCGGGGAAAAAGGGACGCCACGGTACCGCGTCGTCCCACGCCGGGGGGAGACCCGGCGTGCGCCGCGTCCCGCCGGTCCTCCCGGCCCCCGGACGCACGCGCCGGCCGCCCTGTCGACCGTACCGACCGCGCCGCCCGGCCGCGACCGCGCGCCGCGGCGGCCCGCCCTCCCGCCCCCGCGGACACCACGGAAAGCACGTACGGCAGCAGCGAAGGAAAGGAGACCCGGTGAAGGGAACCGTGGGGGAGCTGGGGGAGTTCGGGCTGATCGACAAGCTCACCTCCCGCCTCACCACCACCCCGGCGGTCCGGCTCGGCCCCGGCGACGACGCGGCGGTCGTGACCGCGCCCGACGGCAGGGTCGTGGCCAGCACCGACCTGCTGATCGAGGGCCGCCACTTCCGCCGCGACTGGTCGACGGCGTACGACGTGGGGCGCAAGTCCGCCGCGCAGAACCTCGCGGACATCGCCGCCATGGGCGCGGTGCCCACGGCGCTGCTGCTCGGCCTCGTCGTGCCCGGCGAACTCCCCGTCGCCTGGCCCACCGAGCTGATGGACGGCATCCGCGACGAGTGCCAGGTCGCGGGGGCTGCCGTGGTCGGCGGCGACGTCGTGCGCGGCGACTCCATCACCGTCGCCATCACCGCGCTCGGCGACCTGCGCGGCCACGACCCCGTCACCAGGTCGGGCGCGCGCCCCGGCGACCTCGTCGCGTACACCGGCTGGCTCGGCTGGTCGGCCGCGGGACTCGCGGTGCTCTCCCGCGGCTTCCGCTCACCGCGCGCCTTCGTCGAGGCGCACCGCAGGCCGGAACCGCCCTACCACGCCGGGCCCGCGGCGGCCGGGCTCGGCGCCACCGCCATGACCGACGTCAGCGACGGCCTCGTCGCCGACCTCGGGCACATCGCCCGCGCCAGCGATGTCCGCATCGACCTGCGCTCGGGGCTCGTCGACATCCCCTCGCAGATGCACGACATCGGCCAGGCCGTCGGCATCGATCCGCTCCAGTGGGTGCTCACCGGCGGCGAGGACCACGCGATCGTCGCGACGTTCCCGCCGGAGACGAAGCTGCCCGCGCGCTGGCGGGTGATCGGCGAGGTGCGCGGGCACTCCGCCCGCGCCCAGGTCACCGTGGACGGGTCGCCCTGGACCGGCACGGGGGGCTGGGACCACTTCAACACCGGGGAAAAGGAGGGTCGTACGCCATGAGCGACCCCGGGCGCAGCGCCGCCCACGCACCGGACCCCGCAGCGCCGCCCCGCGTCCTGGCCGTCGCCGGGTCCGACTCGGGCGGCGGCGCGGGCATCCAGGCCGACCTGAAGACCATGCTCGCCCTCGGCGTGCACGGCATGACCGTCGTCACCGCGGTCACCGCGCAGAACTCCCTGGGCGTGCAGGGCGTGTGGGAGCTGCCCGTGGAGGCGGTGCGCGCCCAGTACCGCAGCGTCGTCGACGACATCGGCGTCCAGGCGGTGAAGACCGGCATGCTCTCCTCCGCGCCGATCGTCACCGCCGTCGCCGGACTCCTCGCCGCGACCGCGGCCCCCGTCGTCGTGGACCCGGTCGGCATCTCCAAGCACGGGGACGCGCTCCTCGCGGACTCCGCGCTCGACGCCGTACGGACCGGGCTGCTGCCCACCGCGACCGTCGCCACCCCCAACCTCGACGAGGTCGCCACACTCACCGGCGTCGCCGTCGAGGACGAGGACGACCTGCCCAGGGCCGCCGCCGCGGTGCTCGCGCTCGGGCCGCGCTGGGCGCTCGTCAAGGGCGGCCACCTGCGCGGCGACGCCGTCGACCTGCTCACCGACGGCACCGAGGAGCACTGGCTGCGCGCCCCGCGCCTCGACAACCGGCACACCCACGGCACCGGCTGCACCCTCGCCTCCGCGATCGCCGCGGGGCTCGGCCGCGGACAGGACGTCGTCACCGCCGTACGGGCCGCCAAGGAGTACGTCACCGGCGCGGTGCGCCACGGCTTCGCGCTGGGCGGCGGCATCGGCCCGGTCGACCACGGCTGGCGCATCCGCTGACGCGGCGGCCCCTCCCCGGTGCCAGGCCCGCGCGACCGGCGCGGAGGCGGCGCCGCCGCGCGGACTACTGTGCGTGGAGCATCCCCGTCAGGCCGTCCCGCGGGCGGCTCGCGCAAGGAGGACCAGCAGGTGCCGCACACCCTCGACGCCGCAGCGGTGCGGACCTGGTGCGCATGCGCGCTCGACGCCCTCGGCAGGGACCGCGAGGAAATCGACGCGATCAACGTCTATCCCGTCGCGGACGGTGACACCGGGACCAACCTGTACCTGACGGCCGAGTCCGCCGTCCAGGCCGTGGAGGCCGTGTTCGCGGCGCACGGCGACGGCGACGGCGGACCCGCCGCAGGGCCCACCGCTGAGGACGCCGTACGCGCCCTGGCCCACGGCGCGCTGCTCGGCGCCCGCGGCAACTCGGGCACCATCCTCGCCCAGCTGCTGCGCGGTGCCGCGGCCGAACTCACCGGGCCCGCGGGGCTCCCCGGGCC